>JAEINY010000370.1 GCA_016342595.1 Marinilabiliaceae bacterium | reverse complement strand
ACTGGCAGGCTGTAGTGACAACAGCTATCAATAATAGGATGTAAAAAAATGATTTAATCATGGCTAACAATTAAGTGCGTGAACCGGCTTTCCCTTGGCACACTAATGGTTGTATTTTCCCTTTCCAATCCTTACTGATTGGGTATGGCACATTGTAAAAATATGTCAGTAGATATAGAATCTACTGACACAATAGTTTTTTAATATCCCGGATTTTGATCCACTGTATTAATATTCGGATTGGCAGTTAATTCCGATTGAGGAATCGGCATCAACATATTGCGTGAATCGTCTGGTAACTCCACGTCTCTTAATTTAGAGAAATCATAAGCCGGCGTATTGTTATGAATATCCACCACATTGGCTTTGAAATACTCATATCCTCTACGTCGATCATTGAACCACTCATGTCCTTCACCCAGCAACTCATAGCGATACTCAAACATAATGGCCACTCGGAATTCCTCTTGTGTCAAACCACTCCAATCGGCTGGTTCGTCACTGGCCACATCGGCAGACTGACGGGCACGTGCCATCACCTCGTTCACATAGGCATAGGCATTATCCGGCCCATTTAGCTCATTCTCAATCTCTGCCAGCATCAACAACAAGTCAGCATAACGCAAGGCCACATAGTTCATGTTGGTATTGTAATTCTGCCTGGTATGATCCTTCATGTAATACTTATTGAGCCATGGATAACTCTTGTCTTTGTTGTTCCTGTTCTTGAAAGTAGGATAGGTTTTAATAATGGAGGTCTTACCATTAGCGGCATACTTCGTCCACTCTGTTAAGAAAGTCGCCTCTAAACGAGGATCGGCCGGATATTTAGCAGCATGCAAATCATAACACTCCACATTAGGCTTGATACGCCCCCAAACAGAACGACCGGCATTACCATTCGAAGGTGTGAATAATTGGTATAGACGCAAGGTATTCTCTTCATTACCCTGTACTTCAAAAACAGACTCTACAGAATTGTTACTGGTTGATTCTATCCATAAGTTGCGATAATCATCTACCAGAGCATATTTACCATATACTTTAATGGCCTCATCATAAGCCTTCTGCCAATAATCTGTTTGACCGGCAGTTTGATTGCCAGCCATGGTCATGTACACCTTCGCCAACAACATGCTGGCAGCCGGACTGGCCGGACGACCTGCCGATTGAGTGGTCTCATCCTTCAACAAGTCAGCTGCTGCTTCCAGATCTTTTATAATTTGCGCATATACCACCTCAGCAGTTGATCGTGGCTGGTTCAAAGTTTCCACTGTAACTGTTTGAGTCAGTAAGGGTACCCCACCGTATAAACGCACCAGGTTAAAATAAGTCAATGCTCTCAGAAAGTAAGCCTGTCCCAAAATGTTATTTTGCTCCTCCTCATCGGGCAAAGTCACCAGGGTCAGATTATCAATCACATCATTGGTCCGTGAAATCACCCGGTAGCCCCCTTTCCAAACATTCTCCACAAAATTAAGCGACGGTCCTTGTTGGAAGATCAGGATATCAGTCAAACTAGCATCCCGGTTAGAGGTAAATAAGCCGGAAGAGAAATACGTGAGGTGCATGAAATCAGCCCCATAATAGTTAAAATCAGCAACGCCTGAGTAACAACCGTTCAACACGGTATTGGCGCCTTCTGTTGTGGAGAAGAGGTTATCAGCAGTGGGAAACTTAGGTTCTTCCTGCATTTCACAACCCACCACTCCCACTAGCACAAAGGCTAAAATGTATATAATTTTGTTTTTTATTTTCATCGTTTCAGTTTTTTATGGCCCGACTTAAAAAGTGATATTCATCCCAATCAGGTAGGTTTGTACATCCGGTGTCCCAATCCAATCCACACCCATAATGGTTCCATCATTCAGGAAACTGGTGATCTGTGGGTTGTAGCCACTGTAATCGGTAATGGTAAATAAGTTTTTACCGGAAGCATAAATGTGAATATTGCTCAATGAAGAGGTCCAGTCCATTGGAATATCATAACCAATGGTCAGGTTATTCAAACGGAAATAACTGCCATCCTCCACAATACGATCCGACAAATATTCATTGTAGGAATACCCCACACGTGGATAGGTATTAGAAGGGGCATCCGGACGCCAAGCTTGTTCATAGGCCTCTTTCAACACATTCTTACCAAGTCCCTCTGCATAAGCCAGCTCCATATTATAGCCATTCACAATATCGTTTCCATACACACCATCAAACAGCATGCGCAACGACAAGCGTTTGTATCTGAAGTTAGCACTGAAACCATAGGTGAAATCCGGATTTGGATTACCGATAAAAGTCTTGTCTAAATCATCGATGTTACCATCCCCATTCTGATCCACAAAGATCACATCACCCGCCTGATTGGCATTACCATTGAAATTTGGTCCTGCCGTGGCAGCATCTACATCCTGATAGATGCCATTGGTTTTCCATCCCCAGAACATACCGATGGCTTGTCCCTCCATGAAGATATTGGCCGGTTGCTTGAAATACGTTCCGGTAGATACGTTTCCTCCGTAATACAATACCTCCTGTGATTCTTTGCCATCCACCCATACGGTCGTTGGATCCAGTCCCAAATCAGATACCTCATTACTATTAAAGGAGATATGTCCACCCAGGTCAATGGTGAAATCATTCTTATCATAGACAATACCATCAATGGCTAATTCCACACCCTGGTTTTTTATAGTACCGCGATTCACAAACATACTGCTCACCCCATTGGATGGGCCCAATTCAATCTCTTGCAACAAATCTTCAGTGGTTTTATAGTACACATCTAAAGTGGCACTTAATCGGCCATCAAAGAATCCCATGTCTAAACCAGCATTGTACTGCTCACTGGTTTCCCAGGTCAAATCCGGATTGGGGATACGGGCTGGTACGTTACCGATAAGTGTTGAATTCTGCGCACCGACATAATAGGCCGTGCTATAAGTCCCTAAAGTCTGATAAGGTGAGATGGCCTGGTTACCGGTCAATCCCCAACCTACCCGAAACTTCAGGTTATGGAACACATTCATGTTCTTTATAAAAGGCTCTTCCATTACTCGCCACGCCATGGCCATGGCCGGATAATAACCCCACTGGTTACCTTCACGAAATTTCGTAGATTGGTCGGCACGATAACTGGCAGTGACTACATATTTATCTCTAAAAGAGTAATTCACACGTCCTAACAGCGAGAAGATGCCCTCTTCTGCAGATAACAAACTAAATGGACGATACACGGTCTGGCCAGCCTGTGGATAATCCGCCCGTAAGCTCTTATCCGGGAAATTGGCAACTTCATATAATTTATTGGTTGTACTCACCCCATCATAGGTAACACCTGCCACCGCATTAATCTGATGGATGTTATTCAGCTTTTTATTGTACATCAACAAGTTATCCACCACATAACTGTAACGATCCAGGTAAGTATAGTTAGCCAGGCCATTTTCCTTCTGGCCCACAAATACACCTACATCGTAAAACTTAGAGCGATCTTTCTTACGGTAGTCCAAACCACCATTGATCTTATATTTTAAGCCTTTGACGATCTCATAAGTAAAAGATACCGCTGTATTCAAACGCAGCTCTTTGGTCTTGTCATCAAAATCCGTCATCCACGCATAGGGATTGGAAATCTCCAAATCCAAATCCTCTTCATTTTCATCTTGTCCAATCAAGGGACGATAACTCAATATCTGTTTGGTAAAACTACGGTTACCACCTGATTTACTACCAGCCTGAGCGAAGGTACCATCCTGATACATCATGCTGAAACGGGTATCCATCTTAAGCTTAGTACTTAAGTCACGGGTCAGATTCAAACGTAGATCAGCACGCTTAATGCGCGTGGTCTCCACAATCCCTTTTTGATCCGAGAAACCGGCTGAGAAATAGTAGTTCCCTTTTTCAGACCCTCCATTGATAGAAACCCCTTCATTGTGACTCATGCTCATTTCGTAAATCTCATCCTGCCAGTTCACTTGCTGATAGGCGGCTTCTCCAATGATCGGATTCTCATCAGCATCATAGGTCAAGGCATACACCTGTCCGCCATCAACGTGGTAACCCGGCTTAAATCCGTCTAAGATACTACGCTCATTCTGGTAATTGGCAAAACCAACACCATCCAGCAGATCCATCTTCCTGGACATCACGTTCCATTCTGCCGTTCCGTAAGCATTGACAGTAGCTTTTCCCTTTTCGCGCTGGCTACCGCTTTTAGTCGTAATCATCACCACCCCATTGGCACCACGCGATCCGTAAATCGCCGTTGCCGACGCATCTTTCAGGACCTCTATTTTTTCAATATCACGCGGATTCAAGCCCGTCAATCCGTTTTGAGGGGCTTGAATCTCATTGGCATCGGTAGAGGGGTCAGACACATCCGTACCAGCGGTACTAATGATTACTCCATCTACTACATACAAAGGCTCATTATTACCGCGCAAACTATTGGTACCACGGATACGTACACTCACCGCTCCACCTGGACTACCGGAGTTACCCACTACCTGAAGACCGCTGGCACGTCCTTGCAATAGCATATCCACTGAGGAATACTGACGTGCCACTTCATCTTTTTCCTGTACACTGGCTACAGCACCAGTCAAATCGCTTTTACGCACCTCGCCATACCCCACTCATCCAAATCGGTCATCTCGTCCTGAAGCACCACACTAATCTCTTTTTGATTTCCCACAAATACTTCATGCAGTTTGAAACCAATAAAGGAATAAACCAATGTGGCCTCATCACCAGATAAAGCCACCGAATAATTCCCGTCAATATCAGTGATGGTCCCATTGGT
>JAEINY010000369.1 GCA_016342595.1 Marinilabiliaceae bacterium | reverse complement strand
ATGCGGGAAAACCGCACGTACGGTTTGACGAGGGGATGGGGGAGTATTTGTGCTCCCACCATTCTACTCTACTGGTTCAAAAGTTATTTTATTACTCTTCCATAATGGGCATCCTTAAAATCATTGGGGTTTAGCCAAAGTGTATAGCTTTTGCTGAAAAATACATAGTAAATTATAGTAAGTCCAAAAAATATCTTTAATACCGATGAAGATAAGTTTCTCAGTTTCTCAGTTTTGCAAAGATGCAATGATGTTAGGAATTAGTTAGGGATTTTCGTAAATTTGTTTGCATAGAAACTATTTATGGGATTAACATGATTTATAATGATGTACAGAAAGCAATTGCCAATAGAATTGAAACACCAACAGGACTATTCAGTTGGCAGGACTGGAAATGGCAACTAAAACAATCCATCCGGTCGCTGGACATGTTTGTCTGTTGATTTTTGGGCATTGTGCTTTCTGCTTATTTTTTAGCCATTATGTCAACAACAGACAGTTGTCTAATGATCGCATTGGGTAATGTACTGATCGATATGTTGAATATATAATGTCAAGAATAGTTAGCCCTTATTGCATATACTAACTTAATCTCTGCAGTTACATACATAGTAGTGAGCTTGTTCTCAAAATAATAAAAATGGAATCTTTCATTGAGCTTAGACATTGGTTACACCAACATCCGGAAGTGTCAGGTAAGGAGTTTAAAACTTCAGAGAAGATAAGGGATTTTGTCAATCAATATGATCCTTCAGCGATCCTTCAATTGGGATCAACTGCTTTGGTGGTGGTATTTGATAGCGGCATGGCTGGCAAAACAACGATGATACGGGCTGAACTGGATGCCTTACCGATCATTGAAAAAAGTTCAGTTGCTTATCAATCTTCTGTCAAAGGTGTGGGCCATTTGTGCGGACATGATGGGCATATGAGTATTTTGGCGGGTTTGGCACAAAAGCTTTATCAACAACCAATACAGAGAGGGAAAGTGGTTTTGCTCTTTCAGCCCGCAGAAGAAACCGGACAAGGTGCAAATGAAGTAATCAATGAACAGGCATTTAAGGTGGTTACGCCCGATTACATCTTTGCATTACACAATGTTCCGGGATTTGAGAAACATAAAATATTGCTGCGTGATAACGCCTTTACGGCTGCTTCCAAAGGGATGACTATTCAATTACATGGGCGCACTTCACACGCAGCAGAACCGGAAAACGGAATCACCCCGGCCAGAGCTGTGGCAGATCTGATTTACGCCTTCGATGCTATTTCAAGGAATGGTCTGGAAGATGTCGATGAAAAGGTACTGGCCACGGTTATCCATGTAGAATTGGGGGAAATCGCATTTGGCACCTCTCCCGGTTATGCTGAAATTCGAACCACCTTGCGCACCCAAACCAATGCTGCATTGGATCTTTTAATTAGACATGCAGAAAGACTCATTTCCAATATTGCAAAAGCCAATGAATTGCAAGCGGAAATTTCTTTCTGTGAATATTTTCCGGCGACAGAAAACGATGTGGCTTGCAACGACTTAATACGTCGTGTAGCGATAGAAAATGGGTACGCAACAGTTGATTTACCCGAGCCCTTTAGATGGTCAGAAGACTTTGGCTTTTTCACTCAACAATACACGGGAGCGTTATTGGGATTAGGTTCCGGATTAAAACAACCGCCATTACATCATCCCGGTTTTGACTTTCCGGATGACCTGATTGAAACGGGTGTGAATCTCTTTGAAAAAATAATAAGAACGATAAATAACTAAACATGTTAGTATTTGAAAAGTACCATTGCGATGAGGATTTTAAAACAATAACCAGAGAGGAGTATGTAAACTTTCTTTTTGATTATTTGGGAAAATTTGGTGATCCTAAGCCAGATATACAAAAATGCTTGGATTACGCCTTTACCACTGAAAAATTAGCGGGTGGCTTTGCTTTAGGGGCCTTTTTTGAGGATCAGCTGGTAGGAGCTTTGATTATGAATAAAACTGGGATGAGCGGGTATATGCCTGACCATGTGTTGGTTTATGTGGCTGTTGATGAAACGCATCGAGGCAAAGGGTTTGGTCAACAAATTATTGAAAAATCTTTCACTTATTGCAATGGCGATGTGAAACTCCATGTGGAGTATGATAATCCGGCCAAGCGCTTGTATGAACGCATTGGCTTTAAGAATAAATATGCTGACATGCGCTATGTCAATGAAAATACTTCATCTCAAAAATGAACGACAGTTCAACCATAACCCTTTCTGCCCAAGCGGTAGAGGTTAACTTAGCTTTTTTAAGAAAGCATTTGCACGCATCGACTAAAATCTCAGCGGTGATTAAAGCCAATGCGTATGGTCACGGTATTGAACAGGTAGCTCCCCTTTTTGAGGCACAGGGCATTAATCATTTCTCAGTGTTCGACTATCATGAGGCCGTGCGTACTTCTCTATGTCTGAAGTCTCCGGCTACCATTATGATTATGGGATGGGTATCTGAAGAAAATCTGGAGAATGCCATGCTGCAGGGATTTGAGTTTTTCGTGTTTAGCCTTGATCGGCTTAATCAGGCGGCTCAACTTGCAAAAAAACTTGATGTTAAAGCCTGCATTCATTTAGAGGTAGAAACGGGCATGAATCGTAGTGGACTAAATAAGGAGGAACTGGAGGAGGCATTGGATTGCATTGATCGCTACCGTGATCGTTTTGAAGTGAAGGGCTTGTGTTCACACATGGCAGGCCCGGAAAGTGTTTCGAATTATTTAAGAATTCAGGAGCAACTTGAGAAGTATAAACAATTGTATGGCTTGCTCAAAAACAGACACATAAAACCAGCATACAGGCACATCGCTAATTCGGCCGGGGCTTTTGTTTATCCCGAAGCGCAGCTGGACCTGGTGCGAATCGGCATCATGTTATATGGATTTTGGTCGAGTACAGAAGTGTTCATTCACTATGTACGAGCAAAAATGAATAAGCAGGATCCATTGCAGCGCCTCTTGCGTTGGAGCAGTAAAGTGATGTCTGTTAAAGAAGTAGCCGAAGGTGAATTTGTAGGTTATGGGCTGTCTTATTTGGCTCAGCGACCTCTGATAACAGCCTTGGTCCCGGTGGGGTATTCCATGGGGTATAACCGTTCACTGGGTAACAAAGGACGTGTGCTTATTAATGGTTATCGATGTGGTGTAATCGGCACGGTGAATATGAACATGATCATAGTTGATGTTACCAATGTATCGGAGGTCATGGTTGGAGATGAAGTGGTTATTATTGGTAAACAAGGTGAACTGGAAATTAAGGTATCGGCGTTTAGTAACATTAGCAACGAGCTGAATTACGAAGTATTAGCACATTTATCAGAGAGTATTAATCGAATTGTAGAATAAAATGGCATATATAACATTAGATGTAAAAAAGTTAAATGAAAATTTCAAATACCTGGACAGGATGTTTGAAAAAAACGATATAAAATGGTCGGTGGTATCCAAACTCTTATGCGGTAACAAAGACTACCTGAAGGTATTGCTAAATCTGGGTATCAAAAATTTATGCGACTCCCGGATCTCCAACCTGAAAACGATCAAGGAACTGGATAAAGCAGTGGAGACCATGTATATCAAGCCACCCGCCAAGCGGGCCATTGCCAGCGTAGTCAAATATGCGGACATTAGCATGAATACCGAAATTAATACCATTCAATTGCTATCTGAAGAAGCTCAAAAGCAAAATAAAGTTCATAAGGTCATCATTATGATAGAGCTGGGAGAGTTGCGCGAAGGGGTGATGGGTGAGGAATTTATGAATTTCTATGAGCAGGTTTTTCAGTTGAAAAATATTGAAGTGGTTGGTATTGGAACCAATTTGTCTTGTTTATATGGGGTATTACCCAATGCGGATAAATTGATTCAATTATGTCTGTATGAACAATTAGTGGAAGCCCGTTTTAATAAGCTCATTCCCTTTGTGTCGGGTGGATCATCTGTAACTTTGCCATTGATTTTCCAAAATATGTTGCCTAAAGGAATCAATCACTTTCGTATCGGCGAGACTTTGTTTTTAGGTACAGATGTTTATAATAACACTACTTTTAAGCGAATGAATTCCAATGTATTCCGCTTGTATTCCGAGATTATTGAACTGAGTGAAAAACCGACTATTCCCAGTGGAGAGATGGGGGTAAATGTAGAAGGTCATTCGTTTGATTTTGAGGAGAGTCAGATCGGTACAACCACAACGCGGGCTATTCTTGATTTGGGTTTGTTGGATGTGGATGAAGTACATATTGAACCGGTAGATAAAGCATTGAGTTTTATCGGGGCCAGTTCAGATATGTTAGTGATGGATCTAAAGGAGAATGTTAAAAATTATAAAGTGGGCGACCTGTTGGAATTTGAAATGGATTACATGGGTGTTCTCCGGATTATTAACTCAAAATATATTGAAAAACGCATAAAGACTTAAAGGAACTGATTGATTAAAGAAAAATTGGTTTTGGAAGTGGCACAGTGTTTTCGGCTTTTGCTATCCTGGGTAATGAAATTTTCACCAATGTATTTAACGCCAGCTTTGCTTCATTTCAGATTTTTGGAATGATCATTTTTCTGATAACAGGCTTTCAATTACTCTTTTATGGAAGTGTTACTATGGCGTCACTCGGTGGTGAATTCTGGTACATAACAGGGGCATTGGCATGCCTGTTACCATCATTTACAATGTGATTATTGGAGAGCATCTGTGAGTAGGAATCGCAATGGCCTTGTGTGTCTATTATTCTTTTGAAGAAAATCGTTCATGATCGAATACAAACGAAAAAGAAAGACATAAG
>JAEINY010000368.1 GCA_016342595.1 Marinilabiliaceae bacterium | reverse complement strand
GTATCTTGTGTTCTTTCTGGTAAAGCAAAGGAAAATAGGATTAGTAAAAACCTGGCTAAGAAAGTAATTGATAAAGCTAATGAATTAGGCTATCAAACTAATCAAATGGCAAGAGGGTTGCGAACTGGCAAGAGTGGTATACTTGGGTTGGTTGTGGCCGATATTGCAAACCCTTACTTTGGTAAAATGGCAAGATTTATTGAAAATGAGGCTGCAAAGTTAGGATATCAAGTGATGTTTGGAAGCTCCGATGAGGATTCAAATAAGCTTAATTCAATTGTTAATGTTTTTTTATCGCGGCAAGTTGATGGCCTTGTTATCGTTCCTGTTAATGGCAGTGAGGAGTTTTTAAAGAAGTTAAAAGATCAATCTGTACCTTTTGTATTCATTGACCGATATAGTGAAGGTGTTGACGTTGAAACTGTATGTACTGACAACTTTGAAGGAGCATATCAGTTGACTCACCTTTTAATCTCAAAAGGGTGCAAGAAAATTGCATCATTTGTATATGATACTAATCTGACAAATAATCTAGAGCGTATTAAAGGTTATGAATCATGTTTAAAGAGTGCTGGATTATATAAAGGGAATGAGGAATTAGTCTATGAGGTTGGATTTAAGCATATGGAGCAACGATTGGAGTCATCTATAAAATTGGCCTTAAAAAATAAATGTGATGCCTTTTTCTTTGCAAATAATGCATTAGGCGTACATTGTATTAAATATTTTAAGGATAATGGGGTGAGGATTCCTGATGATATAAAGGTTGTTAGTTTTGATAACCCAGAGGCGTTTCAGATAGTTGATCCTTCAATTACATGCTATGAGCAGCCTATTGAGCAAATGAGTGCGAGGGCTATTAAGGTCTTGTTTGATAAAATAGAAAATCGTTCTTTAGTACAAAATCGTACTTATTTACTGCCAGGTAATTTGATTGTGAGAAACTCTTGTTAAAAAAAAATTTATACTATAAGCTAAAACGATTAAGCATGAGAAATATTTATTCCATTGGAATTGATTTTGGATCCAATGCAGTTCGAGTTCTTGTCCTAAATATAATGAGTGGAGAGGTGTTGGCGTCTTCATCTATGGGGTATGGAAGGGCTAATGCCGGAGTATACACATCTAAGAAAAATGTGGATGTTGCACGTCAAGATGTTGACGATTATATTGAATCCCTCACAAGGGTATTTGCTAAATTAAAGGAGCATGAAAGTTTAAAGGGATTTGATTGGCGAAGTGTTGTTGGGATAGGCGTAGATGCTACAGGCTCAACGCCAATTCCAATTACTGAACAAATGATACCGTTAAGTAATATTCCTGAATTTAAAGATAATTTGAATGCTAAAGCTTGGATGTGGAAAGATCATACCTCAGAAGCGGAGGCACAGCAAATTACGCGTCTGGCAAAAGAGATTAGAGCTGGCTATTTACAAAGGTGCGGAGGTAAATATTCATCAGAATGGTTTTGGGCCAAGGTATTGCATTGCGCAAATATTGATCCGGAGGTGTATAATGCTGCATTTACCTGGGTAGAATTTAGTGATTATATACCGGCATTACTAACTGGGGTTACTAATGCAAACGACATTAAAAGAAATAAATGTGCTGCAGGTCATAAAGCTTTGTTTAATGATATGTGGGGAGGATATCCAGATACGGCGTTTTTATATCAATTGAATCCTGATTTGATAAAAGTACGAGAAAGCCTTCCCCAAAAAACCTATGCTATAGACAAAGTTGCAGGTTACTTGTCATCGGTGTGGGCTGATAAATTCGGATTATGCGAAGGAATACCTGTGGCTATGGGGGCATTAGATGCGCATGTAGGCGCAATAGGATCAGGTGTTAATCAAAATACATTGGTAAAAATTATTGGTACTTCTTCTTGTGATATTATAGTTGGAGATAATTCTGCTCAGGATATTCAAGGGGTTTCTGGTGTGGCTGATGATAGTGTCTTGCCAGGGTATTTAGGGATCGAAGCTGGTCAAAGTGCAGTAGGTGACTTGTTCAAATGGTTTGTCGTTGAATTGCTAGGAGAAGATGAAAGCATACATACGAAACTTATATCTTCTGCAAATCGATTGAAACCAGGTGAATCGGGACTTTTGGCATTGGATTGGAATAATGGTAACCGAGATGTGTTGTCAGATTCTAATTTACGGGGATTAATAATAGGTCAGTCCTTGCATACCAAGGACTATGAGGTGTATAGAGCTTTACTTGAGGCAACGGCTTTTGGAGCTAAAAAGATAATAGATCAATTAGAGACAGGAGGAGTTGCTATCGACCGTATAGTATGTTGCGGAGGAATACCTCAGAAGAATAGTTTGCTTATGCAGATTTATGCAGATGTTTTTAATCGTCCTGTATTTATAGCTGAAAGTAATGAAACTGTAGCAGTGGGTGCTGCTATGGCAGGTGCATTGGCATATTCTTCAATTAGTAACAGTGATATTTCATTGGATGCACTGCAGAAGCTATGCTGCAAAGCCAGCCCTGTTAAATATGAACCTAATGATGTAAATGTCCATTCATATGAAAAACTCTATGAAATCTATTTGAAGTTACATGATGCTTTTGGAACAATGGATGGTAATGTAAATCTATACAGTGTTATGAAGCAATTAATTCACATTAAGAATAGTATATTTTAAAATTTAATCAAATGGCAAACAGATTAATAGGCGATTTACCCAAAATAGGTATACGCCCCGTTATCGACGGACGAGAAAGAGGTATACGAGAATCATTGGAGCCGCAAGTAATGGCTTTAGCCGAAGCAGCAGCACAATTCATTGAAGACAATGTGCGAATGGCTAGTGGCGAGAAAGTGGAATGCGTGATTGCCGACACCTGTATTGGTGGAGTGGCAGAAGCAGCTATGTGTGCAGAGAAATTCCGAAAGGAAGGAGTTGGTGTGTCATTAACAGTAACCCCTTGCTGGTGTTATGGAACTGAAGTAATGGATGCTGACCCACTTATGCCAAAGGCTGTTTGGGGCTTTAACGGAACTGAGCGGCCTGGAGCGGTTTACCTGGCTGCAGCATTGGCTGGCTATACCCAAAAGGGATTACCCGCCTTTGGTATATATGGACGCGATGTGCAGGATGCCGGTGATACAAGTATTCCTGAAGATGTTCAAGAGAAAATTTTACGTTTTGCAAAAGCCGCAATTGTAGCCGCACAGATGAAGGGGAAATCTTATTTGTCTATAGGCTATACTTCTATGGGGATTGCAGGATCAATGGTGAACCCGGATTTTTTCCAGGATTACTTGGGGATGCGGACGGAGTTTGTCGAATCAGTTGAGGTGAAGCGCCGCATTGATCAGGAGATTTATGACAAAGAGGAATTTAAAAAGGCACTGGCTTGGGTGAAAGAAAACTGTGTAGAAGGCCAAGATCCAAATACTCCAGAGAATCAATCTGATCGGGAGCGCAAGGATTGGGAATGGGAGACAGTGGTGAAAATGACTTTGATTTGTCGCGACTTGATGATTGGTAACCCCAAATTGGCGGAGCTGGGATTTGGTGAAGAAGCGAAAGGACACAATGCGATTACTGGTGGTTTTCAAGGACAACGTCAATGGACGGATTACTATCCAAATGCTGATTTCACTGAAGCTATTTTAAACTCTTCATTCGATTGGAACGGCATGCGTGAAGCTTTCGTATTTGCCACAGAGAATGACAGTTTAAATGCCGTTCCAATGCTTTTTGGTCATTTACTGACCAATACTGCTCAGATCTTTTCGGATGTTCGGACATTCTGGAGCCCAGAATCGGTGAAACGCGTTACCGGAAAAGAACTAACAGGCTTGGCAAAAGACGGTGTTATCCACTTAATCAATTCAGGGTCGACTACTTTGGATGCAACAGCTCAGCAAAAAGACGTTGAGGGAAATCCGGTGATGAAGCCGTACTGGGATATTACCTCTGAAGATGCTACGGCCTGTTTAAATAATACGGTATGGAGTCCTGCTGATTTAGGCTATTTCCGTGGTGGCGGTTTTTCTTCTCAATTTAAAACTGCCGGGCAGATGCCGGTTACTATGTCGCGTGTAAACTGGGTAAAAGGACTTGGGCCGGTGATGCAGATTGCGGAGGGGTGGACTGTTGAACTTCCAGACGATATACATAGCGTTCTGGACGAACGGACAAATCCAACCTGGCCTACAACTTGGTTTGTGCCTCGTTTAACGGGTAAGGGCCCTTTTAAAGATGTTTATAGTGTAATGGCTAATTGGGGAGCTAATCATGGTGCTATTTCCTACGGTCACATTGGAGCTGATCTAATCACTCTAGCTTCGATTCTCCGTATCCCAGTTTGCTTGCATAATGTTGCTCAGGAGGATGTTTTCCGTCCTAGCGCTTGGGCTTCTTTTGGAGCCGATAAAGAGGGGTCAGACTACCGAGCCTGTGCTAATTATGGACCACTTTACGGATTTAAATAAACAATATTATAAAGATGGTTTTTCTACCGTAGAGAACCATCTTTTCATCTACAACCTTAAAATTATGCGAAAGTATTTGCAAACAGTAATGGCCCTTTTTTGTATGGGTAATTTCATTATAAGTTGTGGCTCGCAATCATCAAAATCAGAGACTGAAATGAAAAAATATCCCAAAGGTTCATATGGCTATGATAAAGCTTTTCTTGATAAGCACAGCGATATTATAGAGTTACGAAACAACGAGGCTGCCCTTGTTCTCGTACCCGACTACCAGGGGAGGGTAATGACCTCAAGCTGTGAAGGTGATGAAGGATTCAGCTTTGGTTGGATCAACTATGACTTGATTTCGTCCCAGAAAAA
>JAEINY010000367.1 GCA_016342595.1 Marinilabiliaceae bacterium | reverse complement strand
ATCAAAAGTTCAAATTATCGATACAGAATGCAAGCTGTATTAAAGATAAAACACAACAAGCGTTTTAAATGCGATTACCTTGTGAAAATCAGGGTCAATTCCATGTATATTAAAGTATCTCATGTTTTTTTTCTATTCGTGAACATTACCTCCTCACCCGGTTCCGAAAATAGAGCAATGCACTCACATGCTGCTGCACATAGCGGCGAAACTCTCTTAGATACACATCCTCTTTGGGTTGTTCAATAGCAAACGGCCCCACTTCTGAAACATCATCTTTCACACTAAAAGTGGCATGAAACTGCGGATCAGTCTGTGCCAAATCACCATAAATACTGCAATAGGCTTCGTTGATACCTACTTCTACCGTAAATTCGTCGATTAACTTTGCCATGTTTCTAATCATTTGTTTGGCTATAAATTAATCATTGGTTTTTAATTTCAAAAGTTATGTGCCAAAAAGATCAATGGACAGATCATTCCAAATAATCCTATACCAGAAAATCCACATTTAATTCCGGGCATGCTCTTGACTTTCCCATTTATTGCCATTAATTTATTCATTCGTTTAAAAAAGGGGAAAACAGTTTGAATAGTGGTAAAGTAGTGAGAATTCTATCTCATCTGAACTTTTAATAAGTTGGATGAATGCTATTGTACATTCAAAAATGAATAAATAACCATTAAAAAAACTGGCGCATGAAAATTTTAAATTTCATAACCAAGACACGATTCACAGAGACCTTTTCATCCTCCATCAAATTCAAAATCAATGCCACGCTCATTGCGGTGCTGATTGTTGTTTTTTCGGTTCTCACCTTACTCATTTACCACTCAACCTCTCGCAATATCCGACGGGATGCTGATACTACCATGCAAAGCCATGTGAACGACCTGCATACGATTCTGGAAAACCACGTCAGATCGAAACAGAGCGCGGTGAACATGGCGCTCACATTGGCGCATAACATCTTTTATACCAATCACCAGTTGGTGGAAACAGATGCCGTGATGGAGGTTGCCGGCATTAACCAACTCACGAAAAAAGCCAAAAACTATCAAATTCCGGTTTGGGAAATGAATAATCAACCCGTCTATAAGAATTTTAAAGTAGTGGATGAAATAAAATCCAAATCTGTGGAGACGGCTACGATCTTTCAAAAGATTGATGACGGTTACCTGCGTATTTCGACCAATGTGATGAAAACGGATGGTCATCGAGCTGTTGGAACATTTATACCCAATGAATCAGTAGTGATCCGGACCATTGAGATGGGAAAAACCTTTTATGGACGCGCCTTTGTGGTGAACGACTGGTATCTGACCGCCTACGAACCCATAAAGATCGGAGATGAAATCAAAGGAATTCTATATGTGGGGGTGAAAGAAAAAGACTATGCCTTCTTAAAGGAGACTTTTAACCAGAAAAAATACTATCAAAACGGGTATCCGTTTTTAATCAGTGATGAAGGTGATTTTATTATTCATCCCAGCCAAGAAGGGGAAAACTTTGCCCATGCTCAATTTTTCAAACAGCTTCAATCGGCCAATTCGACCCACTACAAATCAGAATATCTATGGCCAGAAAACGCCCGGAGAGAAGACAAAATCCAATATTTTAAATATTTTGAACCCTATCGCTGTTATGTATCAACATCCATGTATAAAAGCGACATGTATGCCGGACTGAACCGACTATTGATTTTTATGGTAGTAGCCATGATCATCAGTGCGCTAATGATCTACTTTGTGATACGGCTCTTCCTCACTCCCATTATCAATCAAATGGTTAAAATGTCGCAGTACGCTCAAAAAGTAGCTAACGGTAACTTGGCGGTAGACATTAAAACCAATCGTAGCGATGAATTGGGAACATTAGCCGAAGCCCTGAAAACCATGATCGCTAAACTGAAAGAAGTAGTCACCAAAATTGTTGCCAGTGCCCACCAGTTAAACTCAACAGGCATTCAATTTAGCAGTGTTTCGCAAGATGTCTCTCAAGGCGCTACAGAGCAAGCATCTGCCTTTGAAGAAGTGTCTTCCACCATGGAGGAAATTGCTGCCAACATCAATCAAAACACCGAGCATGCAAAAAAAACAGAAGCCATCACCACCAGGGTTGTGGCTGAAGTTAAAAAAGTCAATGAGCAAGCTCAACAGGCATTGGAATCCAATAAGGCCATTGCCAAAAGAATCAATGTGATCAATGAGATTGCCTTCCAAACTAATATTTTATCCTTAAATGCTGCCATTGAAGCGGCGAAAGCAGGTGAAAGTGGTCGTGGTTTTAATGTAGTGGCCGCTGAAGTACGAAAACTTGCCGAAAAAAGTCAGTCGGCGGCTTATGAAATTGCCAGGCTAGTGAAAGATAGTGTGCAAATGACCTCCAATGCCAGCGATAATCTGGAGAAACTAATTCCATCCATTGATAAATCCGGCCACTTAGTTCAATTTATTACAGCCGCCGGGATGGAACTAGATGCCGGGGTCAATCAGGTTAATGATGCCATACAGCAACTCAATGTGACCACCACACAAAATGCAGCTGGTAGTGAACAGTTAGCTGCCGGGGCGAAAGATCTAACCGGTCAGTCAGAGGAGCTAATTAACCTGGTGGATTTCTTTAACACAGAACAGCAGGAAGAAGTGGTCAGCGAAAAAACATCAACCCCATCATCAAAAGAGCCGACAACCACTTATGTCAGTAACCCGATTGCCCATAAACCCAAAACAAAACAGGGAGAAAAAATTGATTTGGATGCATCGGCATATGATTCTTATTAATTGAGGCGGCTACTATGATTTACACCACCAGTAGGATCATTTTCTGCTGGTGTTTTTTTATTACTTCATGAGCTCAATAATACATCGTTAAATTTCAGAACTCAAATACTAGCGGACTGATTTGCATATTACAGAATTTATCAATTCTTTAATGAAATACTCCATGGTGCAAACTGCCAATCAAGGTACGAACCGCCTAATTGCAATATATCAACTGCTTCGCAGTATTCTTTAAAGGAACCGCGAATTTAACGAATTACACGATTTCGTTTTCCGTCGGAAAACGTTAATTACCAGAAATTTTAATAATTCGTTTAATTCGCGTAATTCGCGGTTTAAAGAAAAAATTTATTTGATTGGAAGCACTAGTGCCTCAAATTGCATGTTTACACATGTATTTAACTGTCATAATCATTAATAATAGGTTAAGAAGTTATGCCTATTTCGGCGCATGGAGCCGACTGCGCTTATCGTCTCATTGGTTGCGCCGGGTTTTACGTGCCATCCTATTATCATAGGGCTACGCTTCGCTGCACCCTATGCTGTTACCATGTTGCTCTTTCAGAGCTTTTAAAAAACTCTGTAAATCTTTCATATAACAAGCTTTTCCTATCCACGAATTAACGCGATTTTTTTTGTCCACAGATTACATGGATTTAACAGATTTTCTTTCGTTATCATGCCAATGGTTGATCAAGTATTGAAGCGCGATAATAATCGGGCTCTGTGAACTCCGTTTAGCGAAGCGAAACAGCCTTTGTGGCCTTCTGCGTTGCCACCGCGTATCTTTCATGTAACATATGTATTTAAACGCTGATATCTATGATTTTTAAGATAGTTATGAGGCTTTTTGATTACTATGACTTTCAACGCCAATCATAGGCATCATAAAAATCAGCGTCTGTCCTTTTCAAATATTAAAGATCAAGTTATCCTGGCTTCAATATGGTCAAAGGCCATGGCTGAACTACTACATAACTCTTTTTTAACCAATAAAACACCACACCGCAAAGCCGCCAAGGCGCAGAGGAAAATGTAAATAGTCAGGAAGGGTTTCTCAGAGTTACGCAGAGATTCACAGAGAATTATCTTAGCTCTGAAAGAGCGGGTGTGTAAAAGCATAGGGTAAAGCGCAGCGCAGCCCTATGCCCCCCCCTTTTGTTAGCATGTCAAGGCTTGAGAACTCTGTGTAACACCTGATTGAATTTCAAAGAAACCAATCTTGTTTTTTAAACAAAACAACATTTAAATCGTCCGTTTATTATATAAGGTATACTACAGAACAATTCTTCATAAAAGCTTAACGAACTATTTCTATCATTCACCGCATTAAGCTATTTTTGCAGGTCTTAAAAAAAAGTATGCAGAACGATAAGCGAAATGTGAGTCCCGGGCCCAATGGTACATTGATTGGTGAATACGGTGAGCGCCTGAAACCACCGGCAGGATGGTCGTTTTTACCAGCCGGTGATGCTGGTATCACCCGGAAAGTAACGGCTAAAGGGAGCTACTGGCGTGTTCAGGTAAAAAAAGGACGACGCATTACATCCAAGGGTGTTTGGGCACCAACTGCTACTATCATCCAGGCTAAAAATGATGTAACAGCCGTTCGCTCGACGGAAACCTACGAAAAGAAGCGCCAATATGATTTGCAGCGCCGTCAGAAGAAACAAGCCACCTATGAAGTGGAATTCTGCACAGCAGTTGAATCGTTTTTAAATTTTCACACCTTACATAAGCCCGCCGAAAAAGTGATGGCACAGGCGATCACCATCCATGCTATTCCGGTTGGAAGCGGCACCGTAGCGCGGACCTCCATGATTCCCATTGAAGCGCGAGCCGCCAAAGCAGTCATCGCCTGGATGCGTCATCAAACCACAGCTTACGACCATTTACACATCCCCCGAATTAAAGGTGAAAGACGTGCAGTACGCCGCCTATTGGCCGAGCAATCGGTTGCTTTATTGAAAAAATACCGGCAGGGCGAACCGGTAGATAAATCCTGTCCTTTGCAAAAGGCATTGAAAAAAATGGAACAAGGCTAAAGGCTAAA
>JAEINY010000366.1 GCA_016342595.1 Marinilabiliaceae bacterium | reverse complement strand
ATTGCAATTAGGCGGTGCGCACTTTGGTTGGCAGGATACTCTATCGAGAATTTCATTAAATAATTGATAAGTACTAAAAAATACAATTTAAACCTCTAGTATCTTGCTGCTGAAATTATTGATCTATTTAGCAGAACATTGTTTTTGGGTCCAATTGAATGATGAATATTGATTAACGATTTATGATTTAAGAAATCGGCGTTCTTCATTTGTTGATCGACATTCATTATTCAATGGTTTGGTTCTGACTTATCCTGGTTGATGTAAGAAAAATGGGAACTCAATTTGTCAGGCCATTTTTATCATTTCCATCCACTTCCTTAGCACTATATAAAATAGAACTTTTTCAAAAAAAATCAAGTTCTTATTGCCTATTGTATAACATATTGCCAGCTATTTTATTCCGTATTTTTTTGCTGTAATTTTATCTACAACTTATTCAGCACTATAATTATAAACTAAAAATAAGGACTATGAAAGATTCCACTAAACGTGATTTTGTCAATCAAATTATCAAACTTGTAGAAGAAGAAAATGACAACCTGTCCAATCAGGGCTTCACTACTGAAGAAAAACTAACTGCGCTGGTAGAGAAAAAAACAGAGTGTGAGAATGCTGAGATAAAACAACAGGAAGCCATGGCTAAATCCAAAGAAGCCACGCAGGAAGCTAAACTAACGCTTCAGGAAGCCTACAAAGAAGCCTCCAACATGGCCGATGCCATTGCCGGCATCTTGGGTAAACAGAGTGAAATAGTTAAGAAAATGCGGAAATTCAGGAACTAATTGCTTCGATCACTAAGGAGGTGTCTCAAAAGATATGAATTATGTGATGTGATTAGCCACTAAGTCTCCAAGACTCAAAGAGGACACAAAGAACTAAAATTATTAAAACTAAGTCTTTGTGTGAGCTTCGTGTATTTGTGCCTTCGTGGCAATCATGCAGCTTTTGAGACATCCCCTTCACAACATAGATAAACACACGGCATTAGCCCGTATCATTCAGATCCGAATCTGTGTTGGTAAAGCCCTGTTGCATGGAGGTACTGCCGCATTTACGGGCACTGTTGCCTAAAACTATGGAGATAGTGTTTTAAACCTTAGCGATTGCGCTACACCTTGCGGAGATACTGTTTCAGAATAAAACAGAACCGCTATAAACTTGGGAGATACCGCTATCCTTTCGAACACTGTCTCTACATCTTTGAACACTATCTCTACAAGAAAAAACACTACCTCTGCAAGCTGCGGAGATAGTGTTTTGAAGTGTAGAGCACCTGTTGCTCGGCCAAACACTGTCTCCCCAAGTTATAGAGATAGCGCTACAAAGTATAGCGATAACTCTACAGCTTGCTGAGATTCTGTTTCACAGAACTTACTCTACCACGAGCTTTTGCAAGAACTTTTTGCCCTTGGCATGAACCACCACCATGTAAATGCCGGACGTTAATAGCTTGGTATACTCAAAAGTAGCGTGTTGATAACTATTACTATCGATTAACTGACCGCTCAGATTATAAATCGCTAATTGCACCTCATCCGCTGACTCTTGCCCCAAATCAATGGTGAAAGCTCCTTTTGAAGGATTGGGATACACACGAAGCTTGCATGGATCGGATGGAGAATGGATAAGGCTCGTCGGCAGGCTAATGGTAATGTTATGAGTTATTACATCAGTGTTATAAAACAAATTGCTCATTTGACAATAGTAGGTACCCGGTTTTAAAAACTTAAAATGACCGGCTTGCCCTTCTACCGCTTTCACATAGGAATCATCAACAGGGTTCTGCTCACTATCGAACCAGGTAAAAACAGTTTTGTGTGGCCCTGGTTGTACCTCGGCCGAATAATCCACTACATATCCCACCTCTTCGTTAAGTTCGGCAAATACCTTTTTAGGGGAATAATAATGGATATTTGAAGCCTTAATCGTCACTAATTCTGAAAATGGCAATGGATTATCAGAACAATATAGATCCTTACAATTCTCAGATGAATAAAAAAAGATGTTGGTTAAAAAATTGCCTCGACAGCGGAGTTCATCTAATTTCACTTTAGGGTCATAAATACTTAAACTGGTTAGTTGATTATTGCTCAGGTAAAGTTTTTTTAAGGCATGCAGATTATTTATATTAATACTTGCCAGGCGATTCTTGCTAAGGGAAACCTCTGTTAATTGGGTGTTCTTACTCAAATCTAATAGAGTTAACAAAGTACCTTCGCAATCCAGCCTTTCTAAAGCCGTATTTTTACTTAAATCAAGCGTTTCAATAGCAATATCCCAACAAGCTAAATTCTTTAATTTAGTATTTTTACTTAAATCAAGTGCATCAATATCACTATTCAAGCAAGTTAAAGCCATCAATTCACTATTGTGACTAAGCTCTATTTCAGTAAATGCACAATCTTCAAGTAACAAGCCCATTAATTTAGTATTCTTACTTAAATCAATACTTTTAAGCCCCTCAGTTGGTGTTTCCTCAAATGTACTTTTAGCTTTATCTTCATAACCGGATGGATCAGTAAACCGGCAAGCCAGTACTAACAATTCAGTATTGTGACTTAGATCTAAAGCGTTAAGATTATTTTCACCAATAAATAGTATTTGTAATTTCAAATTATAACTGACATCCAGACTTTGTAATCCGTTACTTTTTATTGGAGGCGATGAGGCTTTAAGCTTTGCTTTCGGGCCTGATTCCGGCTCTTCAAACTCCTGGATAAAACCATCTCCCCTGGATAAAATGAGCTGTTGCAGTTCGGTATTTTTACTCACATCAATGTGTGTAATTCCATTTCCGCCACATGCCAGTTTCTCTAATAATAGATTATGGCTGACATCAATGGTCACTAACGGTTCTTTTAACGCTAAAGCTAAACTTCCGCTTTCCTGCGAGCTAACCGGCATTAATACTGAATAGTCATCTCCTGAAAAATTATTATCTGCACAATCCAAACTCCGCAAGGCCGTATTGCGACTAAGATCCAAAGCGCGTAATTCATTACGGGCACAGAGTAAAGAGGTGATATTAATAAATGCCTCAATACCTGTCAAATCCTCAATGTTTTGCCCTATAACATCAAGCTCGCCGGAATAAGCTGCGGCCTCAGTCATGGAAATTTCTAACTGATTAACATCCGTATTAATCGCTTCATTTCCCAAAAGTATTTTCTTAAAATTGGCATCGGGAATATTTACCAATGGACCGGTTACATAAACGGTCATTATTTTTTCAACTGCGTCATAATCATCAGAAGCATCTTGCCTGGCTTTAATTTTCAGGATCCCTTCTGTGGTAAAGGTCACTTTATTACCATTCAAATCAGCGCTCCCTGTCTCAATGCTGAAGACAACAGGCAAACCGGTATTCGATGTGGCCTTTAACTGCACCACATCATTCACAATAGCCGGATTAAATTCCTGCTCCCAAATAATTAGTGGCGTTACTACTTTAATGCTTAGGTCTGTTTCGGCACTGCCCTCCCAAATAACCGGATTACTACTTACTTTTAACACATATTCCCCTACTTCAGAAGGTAACCCGTTTGTGTAAACAGCATCTGTTTTTAAACGATAGGCATACACTAAGTCAATACCCGTTGGGTTAGTTTCTACTGATGGTGCTTCAATTACCTTTCCATTGTAATTATAGTCACCTATTACATTAATGGTATAACTGGCTTTCCCTTTAAAAGCAGATTCGTAACATCCCAAATCCACAAGACCACCATTTACCTTATTGTAAATACGATTATTAGCAATTAAATCCCTTGTGATAGCACTTAACCCTTCTGCATCATTTTTTCCACGGTTAATACACACCGATCCTTCCTTTAACCACCATTTATTGTTCGCCGGATCATTAAATCCCGGGCCATCAACAGCAGCATTGTCACTATTAAGCGCAATGTTGTTCTGACAAACATTTCCGTAATAATCCCAAGTGGGTGCTTCTGTTCCTTCAATGGCAGAATTAACAATTAAACGAGTATTCGGATATACTTGGGTTGCTGTCCCATCCTTCCATTTATTGCCCCACAAAATACAGTTGGTTAAGTCGGATTGCGATCCCGCTCCCCCCAAACCTGATCGATTTTTTACAATGGTGCAATTTATGGCATGTCCTCCAAACACACCACCTCCACTTGCACCACTCGCCTCATTATCGATTATTAAACAATTGTAAACCTTTGCATAAGAATCGCATGCAATTCCGCCTCCATCATAAAAGGCTGTGTTGCTCTCCATACAGCAACTCTCGATGCTTCCACTTTCAATATAAGCACCTCCACCTCTGCTACCTGAATTATTCTCAATACACAAACTATTTTTTAAAACACCTGCAGCACGAATTAATACGCCACCTCCATATCTGGCTTTTTGATTCGAACCTTGAGGCTTCCCTTTTGTGAGATAAAAGCCATCAACAACAGATTTATTATTAAAGTATGTATTTGAATAGGTGATACATCTTACTTTATCATCCCCGTTTATTACAGAGCGATACTCAAATTCCCATGCTTCTACAACTCCGTTATTATCATTATCCGCTTTTGGTCGTAATGCGGCATCATCTACTGAGCCATCTGAAGGAAAACCTCCATACATTTCAATGCCGTATGCCAATTCAATGGTTTTATCCAATAAATATACGACAGAACTAGCTTCCTTATAACCTGCTACATAAACCTGCCCTCTCGGTTCCATGGCAGCGGCTTTATCTACGGCGGCCTGCATATCACCCATGGCATTGCCCCAGGAAGTACCGTCCCCACTGCCTGTAGCTGTTTTCTTTACGTAAACGGTATCGGCCATGGCAGTGGTGCCAAACGCCAATAACAAGGCTACGCATAATTGA
>JAEINY010000365.1 GCA_016342595.1 Marinilabiliaceae bacterium | reverse complement strand
TATTGATTAAAATGAACCGATAAGGATCAAATAACAATAACCGTTGGTGAAAACCTACGGTGCAATAAAATGAAATGAAGGAACTCCAAGGGAGTTCAATTTTTAATAATAACTACTCATCTTCCGGGAGAGCCTGGCTTTTAGTTGTAGAGGAAATAAGGCTCTGCCTTTTGGCGGAATGATTTAATATCCTGATACCACATTGGTTGGATATCTTCTACTAGCCAACGTTGTGTAAATGTTTTTCTGATTTTATCACTGCCACATACTTTGTCAAACATACTGATACGGGAAGCATTGCATAATTCGAACACATTTTTATCCGGCCATAATTTGTGGCTTTCCTGTAAGATGTAAAACTGTATGAGTGATAAGGGTGCTTTTTCGTAATCGGTAATGTGCACTTGAACACCATGCACCATCTTACCTTTGGATACGCTGTAATAGGGCTTGAAATGAACCGGGCGGAATATCAATCCAGGTAATGCCAGAGCATTAAGATTGGTGGCTAAACTGTCAGCATCGATCCATTCAGTTGCAAATAGCTGAAAAGGTAAAGTATAGCCGACGCCAATACTGTAAACGTATAGTTCTCCCAATATTCCAGAAACCGGATAATAATACGACGAGTGCGGATGGGGTATATGTGGCGATGAGGGAATCCATGGCAGTTGGGTATCTTCAAAATTCATAGATCGTTTCCAGCCATTCATTTGTACCACTTCCAGGTCACATTGGGCACTGTTTTTTAATAAGCCCTCTCCATTGAGATACCGGGCCAGCTCACCCACGGTCAGGCCATGCACATAAGGGATCGGGAACTGACTGACAAAAGAGATGAAGTCGGGTTCAGTCACCAGGCCTTCCATTTTGAGGCCGCCAAGTGGATTAGGGCGATCCAAGACCACCATCTTGATATTGTTTTCGGCAGCTGCTTCCATGGCCAGTCCTAAAGTGCTAATATAGGTATAGGAGCGGGAGCCAATATCTTGAATGTCATAAACCAGGATGTCGATGTTTTTCAACATCTCTTGGGTTGGTTTTTTTGTTTTTCCATGCAGACTAAAGACCGGTAAGCCGGTTTTAGGATCTTTGAAAAAAGCCACCTGATCACCTGCATAATAATCCCCTCTCACGCCATGTTCGGGACCGTACAGGGCTACTAAATCTGCTTCCGGTGCGTTAAAAAGGATATCAACCGTTGATTCCAGTTGTTTGTTTACGCCGGTTGGGTTAGTGATAAGCCCCACCTTTTTACCTTTCAATATGGAGAATTGGTTGTGCTGTAGAACCTCCAGTCCTGTTTCAACCCTTTGTGCAAGGCAGGAAAAAAAGGTTAAACTTAATAAGGTTAGTAAAAATATAAGTCTATTCATCTTATGAAAATTATTTGCATTTATAATGTGGTAGTCTATATTTGTGATATGTAATACAAATATAAAGGTCTTCTCTAATATATCAATAAGGGTTTCATTTTAAATGTATCGATTAAGTCAATGAATTCATTGTGTTAATTATGGCAGAGGCTTCTATTGATCAAAGAGTCAGGGGTTGGAGTGGTTTGATAATAAGGCATCAGCAGTGCTTCAGATCAAAACCAGACTGATAGCAGTGTGTTTGTGTGTTTTTAGTAAAGGTGTTGGTGCAAGATTTATTGCTGATAAAATATTGAAGTGAATTATAGGATTTCCTAATGGGTTCGGGGTCATGGCTGTGCCTTGTTTAAACCATTAAAGGAAAGTGGTTAGGAGTTGATATTATGGGTAAATGAATCTAACTTTATGTTTTAGGATTTAATTTTTAGTGGTTTTGATTTGGTCAAATAACGACAATTGTTACTTTTGTCAAAAGGTAACATGTAATACAACATACTAAAATGAAATTTCTCTTTGTATCAGTTATTGGTTGTCTCGTAATTTGTTATTTCACCGGATGTAGTCGTTCAGTGGAGCCAGTCATAAATGAAATCCGGATAATATCTAAGAAATGGGTGCCGGATCAACGGGAAGGCATCTGTGATGTACACATCGATTTTAAGACAAAAAAGAAAGTGATTGTGACCGGTGAAACGAACCTTCCTGGTGCAAAAAATGAAATACTGGAAGCCATCATTTCAAAAGGATTTATTCCAAAAGATGAAATTAATTTGTTACCTGATTTAACGGTTGGGATAAAAAAGTGGGCCTTGGTGAATTTGAGTGTGGCTAATATGAGAAGTCGTCCTTCACATGCTGCTGAGATGGTTTCGCAAGCTATTTTGGGTACCCCCGTTAAGGTGTTGAAAAGAGAGGAGGATTGGGCATTGATTCAAACACCTGATCGCTACATTGCCTGGACCAACTCTTCTTCGCTATCCTTTTATGACGCAAAAGAAATAACCTCATGGCGACAATCGAATCGCATTATCTACCTCGGTAATACAGGGGTGATTACAGAGGAATCCGGTGATGTTGTTGCGGATATTATTACAGGGAGTATCTTACAAAAAGAGGGTGAATCAGATCAATGGGTTAAAGTTATTTTACCGAGAGGTGATGTGGGTTATGTGGATAAAGAGAAGGTGGTTAATTTTAATGATTGGAAACAAACAGTAGCGCCTTCTGCAATAGCACTGGTTACGGATGGGAAATCATTAATGAGCATACCTTACTTGTGGGGCGGAACATCCGTAAAGGGATTGGATTGTAGTGGATTCGTGAAATCTATCTATTTTCAGAATGGCGTGGTTTTGGCGCGTGATGCTTCTTTGCAAATTCGATATGGCCAGCAGGTGGATATTAGTGAAGGCTATGATTTATTTCAAGCAGGAGATTTGTTGTTTTTTGGACCATCGGATCCCTGTCGCGTGACTCATGTTGGTATGTACATTGGTAATTCTGAATACATTCATGAGGCAGGTCGGGTTAAGGTCAATAGCCTCGACTCTACCCGTACAAACTATAATCGATACCGCAAAGCAACCTTGCTAGGTGCTCGCCGGTATATAGGCGAGCCTTCTCAGCAAGGTATTCGGGCCATTCATGATCATCCCTGGTATTAAAACATCTGACACAATGAATAGTAGAAGAGATTTTCTGAAATACAGTGGTCTGGCTGCCGGATCATTAATAACGGCATCGGCTTTTTCCGGTTGTGATGCTTCCGGTCAGTGTAAAGTTTCCAATAGGGTAGGCAAAGGAAAAATGAAATTGCGTTTTAAACCTTATGATTTACAGCTGAAACATGTGTTTACGATTGCTTCCAATTCCAGGACAAGCACCCCTGTGATGCTTGTTGAAATTGAGTATGATGGTGTAATTGGTTACGGTGAAGCTTCCATGCCTCCATATTTGGGTGAATCTCACAAAACAGCTGCTGATTTTTTATCCAAGATCAATTTGGAACAGTTTGCCAATCCTTTTTTATTGGATGATATTCTCACTTATGTAGATGAATTGGTAGCCGGGAATTATGCTGCTAAAGCATCTGTTGATATTGCTCTGCATGATCTGGCCGGGAAATTGACCGGGCAACCCTGGTATAAGTTATGGGGATTGAATGCTGCCAAAGCACCTCATACCAGCTTTACTATCGGGATTGATACGCCCGAAGTAGTGCGTCGAAAAGTGAAAGAAGCTGATCCGTATAATATCCTAAAAGTGAAGTTGGGAGGAGGAAACGATAAGGAAATGATTCAAACCATTCGATCGGTTACGGATAAACCACTATGTGTAGATGTGAATCAGGGTTGGAAAGATAAGTACCAGGCATTGGATATGATTCATTGGTTAAAGGAAAAAGGTATTGTGTTTGTTGAACAACCCATGTCTAAGAAAGGATTGGATGAGATGGCCTGGTTAACAGAAAACAGTCCTTTGCCTACCATTGCTGATGAAGCTATTCAAACGGTGAAAGATGTGCTGCCGCTGAAGGGTATTTATTCAGGAATCAATATCAAACTGATGAAATGTGGCGGCATGCGGGCAGCACATAAAATGATCACCTTGGCTCGTTCCATGAATATGAAGGTGATGATTGGTTGCATGACGGCCACCTCTTGTGCCATTTCGGCAGCATCTCAATTATCACCCCTGGTGGATTGGGCAGATTTGGACGGTAACCTGCTTATTTCAAATGACTGTTTTGAAGGCGTGCAGATCGTAAACGGGAAGGTGATCTTGAATGATAAACCAGGTATTGGTGTCAATAAGTTATCATTGGCTTAGATATATTAATGTTTTACAATTAGGTGAATAGTGTTTGTAACTTCAAGGGTTGTATCACCAATCGATGCAGCTCTTGTTTGTATTTATAAGGTTATGAAAGATGGTGGTATGAGAAAGATAGATGTCTTACAAAGAAGGTTGAAGCAGGTTGTTCCCGGGCAACAATTGTATAATGCACCCATTGATTGCCTGGCGAAGGGAACAGATGCCGGTTTTTACCGTCTCATTCCACAGTTGGTTGTGCAAGTGAATAATGAAACTGAAGTATCGGAAGTATTGCGTATTTGTCAGGAGATGAATATCGCAGTCACATTCAAAGCCGGTGGTACCAGCTTAAGCGGACAAACCATTTCAGATTCTGTCTTGATCGAAATTGGACCTGAGTACAACAATATTACTATTCATGCAGAAGGTCAATCGGCATCCTTTCAGCCAGGAGTAAGCGGGGGATTTGCCAATCGGCAACTGTTAAAATATGGCCGTAAGATTGGACCAAGTCCTGCATCAATTAATGCTGCAAAGATTGGGGGGATTGTAGCCAATAATGCCAGTGGTGCCAGTTATGGTATTGCCACTAATAGTTATAATACCCTGAAATCAATTCGGATGGTGTTGGTGGATGGCACTGTTTGTGACACCGCTAGTATGAAAAGCAGGGCTGACTTTGAAAAGAT
>JAEINY010000364.1 GCA_016342595.1 Marinilabiliaceae bacterium | reverse complement strand
TGGATTGACTGAAATTTTTATAATCGGCCAAATTCGATGGATATTTGAGAATATATTCCGTTTATGAATTATTCAGGCTATAATCGCTATTATGCGTTCAAGGAGCTTTTTTACAATTTCCCTACTTAAATCACACTCGCCTTCAGTAATATCTTCAGGTAAAAGTAGATGATCCTTGAAATCAACATATAGCCCTCTGTTCTTATAGTAATCTGCTTTCTCCCACCACTCAAGGTTCTTGTCAAGATTCATTATGGGCTTAAGAGCCTTGCTTGCCTTATCAAGCACAGAAAGGGTTGAATCAAGCCAACCAACACCAGTAGCAGGTTCTGTTTTATTATCATCCAGAAACACAATAATACCCTCAATAATACTTAGAAATTCAAATGATATTGAAAAGTCTTAATAGAATAGCAAAACGTGCTGCATTTAATTCATAAAGCTCATTGCCTTTCACATAGCTGGAACTCTCTGGTGTGTTCAGGTATTTAACCTTGGGATTTTGGTTTAAATCACGCCCTGCAAAAGCAATGGTTTGTCCTCTTGAATTGTATAACGGAAAGATTAAGCGATTTCTAAAGAAGTCATACAATCCATTTTCAGTGCTTTTCAGAACACCAATTTCTTCAAGGATTTCGGTTTTAACACCGTTCTTCCTGGCATAAACTAATAGCGCATTGCCATTGGGTGCATAACCCATGCTGAAGCTATCGTTTTCAGGTACTATAAGGTTGCGCTTTTTGACATAGCTCTGTGCTTCCTGGCGACTTAAATTCTCCACAAAAAAGCGTTCCACAACATTACAGGCTATATGCAGACTTTTAGTATGCTTGTATTTAGCCTGGTCAGAAATGGAGCTTTTCTTCCATTCAAAACCCAGGTTCAACTTTTTAGCACCTATCTCAACGGCTTCTTTAAAGTCAACACCTTCGAGTTCCTTAATAAACTCAATGGCATTACCACCTTTTCCACACCCAAAGCATTTATAAATTCCCTTTGCCGGATTAACACTAAAAGAAGGTGTTTTTTCATTGTGAAAAAGACAGCAAGCAGTAAAACTTTTTGAGTTCTATAAATTTGGAGATAACAGTTAGAATGGTACCGTTAACCTGTTCAATTATCTTGTTTGCTTCCATGTTACTTCTCCTTACTTTGCTTAAACAGTTCAATAACCTTATTCCTATCTACAATAATCTTCGCCCATTCTGCATTACAGCTTCTTTAAGGATGGTATCTTTATAGCGCTGAGCAGTAGTATGTGAAACACTGAATAGTCTCCTTATACCAGACAAGCCATAGACATAACTTTTCTCCTCACTCCCATCAAAACTCTCCTGTTTTGAATTTTCTTCAACTTTTTCGTTTATCAGCATAATTCCTTCAAATAATCATTCATCTTTTGATTTGAGATAACTGGTAGTGCTTTATTCTCTTCGAAGGGCATAGATTTGTATTTATCGATAATTTCTTGTGCTTTATCACTCAACTTAAAACCCAAGTTATCAGTAGTCTTGATAGTTATCAGTGAAATTTTACCATTAATTAAGAGTTGAACTCCTCCAGAGTTCTTAATTACGCGTTGTTACAACCACGGGTTTCACCCGTGGCTATTGTTGTTTAATCCCTTCAGGATCGGTATGCTGCAAGGAAACCGTAAAGCAGTACGTAGCTATCGTACCAACAATATTAGCCATGGGTGACAACCCATGGTATTGGCAATATGTAAGCACAACCCTGAAATGTGTTGAATTGTTTATACATCATTCAACCTCCAATTATGACAGAGCCTAAGATTATGATTCACTTCTAATTTTATACGATAACTTTTTCCCGTCTCCTATAATACCATTTTAACCATAGCTTACCCCGTTTCTTTTTGGGGAATGTGGACTTATTGATTTTGGTATAATGCCGATAGCCTGTACGGAATACTTTCAGTATAACAATCCATCCGGCCTTTTTGAACATACCTTAACCTCCATTCTGAAAACTCATGGTACCTTTGATTCATAATTATTTTATAACACACGAATCATGAAAACCTCATTCACCCTCTGCCTCCTGATAGCAGCACTACTTGCACAGCTATCCTGCACCCAAACCAATTCTGAAGCGTCTATTCAAAGACTGACCATAGACAAAAACTGGACCTTTAGTGAAGTCGGCAAAGCAGAATGGCATGAAGCCAAAGTGCCGGGTTGTGTGCACACTGATCTATTAAACAACAACCTCATTGATGATCCCTTCTATCGATTGAATGAGCATGACATGCAATGGATCGATAAGAAAGATTGGGAATATAAGACACAATTCAGCGCTGATGCAGAATTGTTGGCTCATGATAAAGTCATATTAAACTTTAAAGGCCTCGATACCCACGCGGATATATACCTGAACAATCTATTAATTCTCAAAGCCGATAATATGTTCAGGGGATGGGAAGTGGATTGTAAAAAGCACCTCAAAAACGGGCAGAATGAATTGCGTATTTATTTCCACTCACCCATCAAAGTGGGGCTCGACATCTATGACAATTACCCCTATGTAGTGCAATCCTCGCCCAATGACCTGGCTAAGATTGGAAAGGTATCGGGTGAAAAATGGGTCAGCCCACACATTCGGAAGGCGCCGTATCAATTCGGTTGGGATTGGGGACCACGACTTGTGACCTCCGGCATTTGGGAACCCATTATACTGGAAGCCTGGAACAAAGCACACATTACCTCTATTCATACCCAACAAAAAGAGCTAAGCACCAAAACCGCTCGATTAACATCGTCATTCGAAATTGTGGCCACTGAAAATACCTCAGCCACCTTGACTATTAAGATTAATGATCAAGCACTGGCCACACAAACCATCAACCTGAAGAAAGGACGTCACTCCTATCCGATAGATTTCTCCATCAACGATCCGCAATGGTGGTGGAGTAACGGCTTGGGGGATCAGCACCTGTACAACCTGACGGGCGAACTGCAGACAGCAGCCGGCACCGATCACTATACACATACCCTTGGCTTGCGCACTCTTGAATTAGTTCGTGAAAAAGATGAAAAGGGTACCTCCTTCTATTTTAAACTCAATGGTCAACCGGTTTTTATGAAAGGTGCCAATTACATCCCCAATGATGTGTTCCTTGACCGCGTCAGCCCTGAGAAATATGAGCACATCATTAAAAGTGCCCACGACTGTAACTTTAATATGCTACGCGTATGGGGTGGTGGCATTTACGAGAAGGACATTTTTTACGACCTGTGTGATAAATATGGAATCATGGTTTGGCAAGACTTTATGTTTGCCTGCAATATGTACCCCGGGCATCCCGAATTTCTGGAAAGTGTGAAACACGAAGCAGAATACAATGTACGTCGTCTGCGCAACCACCCTTCCATTGCTTTGTGGTGTGGCAATAATGAGATTTTAGGCGCCTGGTTTGGCTGGGGCTGGAAAGAACAAAATGAAAAGGAACAGCCCGAAGGGGCAAAAGCCATGTGGCAGGCTTATAAAGATATCTTTTTGGACGTATTGCCCACCGCTGTCAAAGAAAACGATCCGGACAGATCCTATTGGGCATCCAGTCCGCAAGCCGGCGACACCATTAAAACCCATAAAGTAGATGGGGATGATCACGATTGGCGCATCTGGTTTCAGAAAGTACCATTTATCACCTATCATGATAATCCGGCCCGTTTCGTCAGTGAATACGGCTTCCAGTCGTTCCCGGAGCTGAAAACGGTGAAGAAATATGCGCTACCCGAAGATTACGACATCTACTCGGAGGTCATGAAATCACATCAGCGCTCATTCATCGGTAATGGCACCATCAAGTTCTACCTCGAACGTGATTACCGGAAACCCAAAGACTTTGAATCCTTCCTCTACACCGGATTAGTCCTGCAGGCCGAAGGCATTAAAACGGGTATTGAAGGACACCGCATCAACATGCCGTATACCATGGGCAGTTTATATTGGCAGTTGAATGATGTGTGGCCGGTAGCATCCTGGTCGAGTATGGATTACTACGGCAATTGGAAAGCCTTGCAATACTTTACCCGCAAAGCCTTTCAGCCGGTTATTGCCGTGCCCGATACCAAAACAAAGGACCTGCTGATTTACGCAGTATCTGATAAACTGAAAGATATAGATGCCACACTTGACCTGATGATACTAGATTTCAGTGGCAAAACACTGTGGCAGAAAAGCGACCCGGTAACGGTAAAAGCCAATACGTCATCGGTGGTGTTCAAACAAGCACTGAAGAAGGTGCTGAAGGGCATCAACACACGGGAAGCGTTACTGGTGACAAAGCTATCAGCTGGTACGGAAGTACTGTATGAAACCACCAGTTATTTTAAAGCGGTGAAACAATTAGATCTACCACTACCCAAGCTGAAGCAGTCCATTAAAAAAGAAGGAAAGGGCTATGCCATTACCGTATCCACAGACGTACTGGCCAAAAACGTTTACCTCAGTGCCGATGCCTTAGACGGGTGGTTCTCGGATAACTATTTTGACTTATTACCAGGCGAAAAACGCACCATTCGCTTTGAAACGGAGGAAGAGATAGCTTCGTTCGAAGCAGCGCTCTTAATCCGGACTATCAGGGATACTTATTAATGATTGCTTAAGAACAAGAATCGAATAATTGCACCAGAAGCTGGCTGTAGGGCCAGCTTCTTTTTTCTTTAAACCAGTAGCTTGTTCATCAATTAATATTTATAATTGAATGATGCATACCTCGGTTGAGCGAAGCGAAATAATCTTTGTGACCCGATAGATATCCAGCCAGGTTGTTTTGCATGGAAAAGTTACAGTAGAGTAGAGTACAGAGCAGGACTTATCCTGCTCCGTAGCCCCCTCGTCAAACCGTACGTGCGGTTTTCC
>JAEINY010000363.1 GCA_016342595.1 Marinilabiliaceae bacterium | reverse complement strand
TTTTCCCTTTTTCCCTGAATAATATCCCAAGTTCAGGCTTTTATTTTGAACATGGAAATATAGCTCAGCCGGAGACAACACAATTGAAATATTGTGGCAGATAATTGAACAAATGTGCCATATTTTTATTCCTATGGAGATAGTACAGCATTATTGAGATTCGTTTGGAAAGGCTTTATTAATTCAGTACCTTGTTAGTAAATCATCACAATGAAACTGCTCATCTTTATTTTTTGTATGCTTATGACTTCCTGCACCCCTTCAAATCAACAAGCTGACCCGCAAGTATTGGTCGATACAGATATGGCTTTCTCCGCCCTGTGTGAAGCCAAAGGCATGAAAGCTGCCTTTCTTCATTATGCTGATCAGGATGTGGTTAAACTTCAGGAGAAGCGATTTCCCGTCTGGGGGATTGAAGAAATGCGATCTGCTTTTAATAAATTCGATGATCAGGTTTTTACCATTACCTGGGAACCCCTTAAGGCGGAGATTGCCGGATCGGGCGATTTGGGCTACACTGTGGGTAACTGGAAATTAGTGACAGCCGAAGGACAGGTTAAGTATGGTAATTACGTCTCCATCTGGAAAAAGCAAGCTAATGGAGACTGGAAATATGTACTGGATGCAGGTACGGATACGCCGGGACGCTTTAAGCCGAAATCTTAAACTGGACGAGCCAGAACCAAATAATACAAGAATATCAGCAGTAAGCCACTCACTGTTTTTATTAACGATATAATTCAAAAGCCTGCTATACATCAGCAGGCTTTTCAAATTCTTTCTGTTCTACATCAAGTCCACTTGCATGTTTTGAAACATCCCAATGTGACAGTTTTCCAGCGTGCAGCGAAAGGAGCGTGTACCTTTCTTAACTTTCACAATGATGGTTTTACCTGGTTCCAGCCTGAATTTTTCAGGAGCTCCGTTTTCAGGTGTTTCATTCACAAAAGCGAAGGGCAGGTCACTGTTGTTTCTTAGTTCCAGGTATTGCATCTTTTTATCTTTATAAAAAGAGGGGGTCAGCACCACTGAGGCCTTGAAAAGTTGGCTTAATAAATCCTGCGGACCTGCCAATTGGTTATCAAACCAGGCAATTGTGCGTGCTGATTCAATGGCTTCACGTACCCCCGCGAAACTTCTTTCCGTGGCAAATACCAGGGTCATGGGCCGATGCGCGTGTTTGAGATCATATACATACCCATTCACATTATGAATGTCACTGTTGGCAAATACGGCCAGCTGGTGATCGATGCACCATTGCAATACCACCGGATACCATTCGTTATGATTCATGACTTCCATGCCGTGCAGACGGCCTTCTTTAATGAGTTTTTTATGGATGTCGTAGATCAGGCAAGTATCGGGTTGCTGCGCTTTCCATCCCGGATGGTTCCAGATCATCAAGCCATTTTGGGCTTTGACTTCATCAAAAACTTTCTCAACTTTCTTTTTATCCAGTTTGTTGGCATCATCAATGAAGAGTGCGTTTAAATGCCCCGGAGACATGCTGCGGGTAATCTCCGAAGCCTTTATAAGTAAGATATTGTGTTTTTCGGCCTCCCCCTTTGCCAATTCATAGGAGCTGTTATGGTCTTTTTTCAAGTGGTCCTTATGGGGTAAGTATTCAATGTGATCAGTAATGGCCATCACATCGAGGCCTTCGGCCCAAGCCTCTTTGACGCGCACCGTAGGCCACACTAATCCATCGGAGAAAACCGTGTGAATATGAAAATCACCTTTTAAGGTTTGGTAACCTTCAATATTAGGGATGCGGATATTTTGGCGCTGGATGTGTTGTTTTATATCCAGTTGCATGTGGTTGGCATTCTGTTGGGCCTGCGAGGCGGTGATTAGCATCCAGCCAATCATCATCATCATTACGGATAATTTTTTCATGGATCAGTGATTTGTTACACGGTAAAAGTATCGAATGCTACGCTGTATTTCTCATTTTCAGGGACATTCTTATAGGTGCTTAATGTGAAAAAAGGCATAGATATGTTTAAGGAATTGGACTGTTTGAGATTTTAGTGTTCTGTTTTTACCGGTATTTTTGTAAATTAGGGTTAATCTTGTTTTGAAAATTTCTAGTTTGCTCATAAATAATGCATCACCATGAGTCAGAAGCTATCCCCCTCGTTATGCCTGGATGATTTAAAGAATCTGCCATTGAATCAAGTTAAAGTGTGTACCATTCCCATTGGTATTTATTTGCAGGAGGCTGAAAACTTACACACCCGTTTGTTGCTTGATAAGCCTTCGTTGGAAGCGGTTGGTTTACCTTCTGATATCTCTCCGATATTATTGAATCGCATCGAATTGTTGCGCATGGCTGAATCACACTGGCAAGAACATACGAATCAGCGGGAAGAGGTGATGAAAGCCTGGAAAGAAGCAGCGCTTGTAATGCATGCGTTTTATCGTAATATTCTGGATCATATGGCCTTTGCGTTCCGAGAGAAGCCAGATTTATTGAACCGATTGGCTGACATGAAACAGGTGCGTTCGCAGGCGGCAATTATTCAGAACTTGGTCAGTTTATCGGTTTTGGGAAATGCCCATCAGCAAGCACTCATCGCGATTAATTTTGATTTAAACCTTCTGGATCAAGCCGCCAGCATGGCTGACAGGAATGCAGGTTTATATGGTAAGGCCAATGCTTATCGTATTGGTAACTCTGAAGGGCGTAAAATTCGCGATAGAGCTTATACCATTCTGAAAATGGTAGTGGATGAAGTGCGTCAATACGGCAAATTTGTGTTTCGTGATCAGCCGGTGCTGGTGCGATCTTATGCCAGTAAGTATAAACGAGAACAAACCGCCCAGTATCGCTCCCGTAAGAAATCTTAATTACCTGTTTGGAGCTACTATTTGTAAAATTTGATCTTATTACTACATCTCCATAATAGCTATCCGTTAATACGATAGACTTATCGGCTCATTGCACGCTGTTAGCACCATATACCGACCTGTTTTCATTGTAGATAATTGGCTGGAGCAGGTAGATATGATTAATGTAGTTGTAGAGAGTACCCACGTTTATGTAGCTAGGATAGTTCGTTGTGTAGATATCTCACTGGTTACTGTAGATAATGCCCTGGGACAGGCAGAAACCAGGGCACTCAATAGTCAAATAAGGGTGACGTAGCAGTTGTTTTATAAATAAGTTGTAAAGGATAGTTGTATAAAATCACTCTTATCAGATGTATTGTTTTTTAAGAATTCCCTCTTATAACTGCAGCGCACCTTATAATTTTGTTCTTTTATTTGGTTTAAAACTTGTACTCCTAGCCCATACTGAAGGCGTTCTTCCTTCAGGAAATCAAATTCCATTTGTGAATATTTGGAGCTGGTAAAGGTGGTATTCATGATCAACTCTGAGGAAAGAGGAAAATACATACCACCTTCTGCAAATATTGAGAAGACTGTTGATCGATTTGCAAAGGCAGTGTGTTCATAGCAAAGTAAACCATAAATTGATGTATTGCTCAGCTTATTATTCGCACCACCGGAATAATTTATGTCTGAATGGTTCAATGAGAAATCGGTTTTAAGCTGATGCATCACTACATCGTTATTTCCTTTATAAAAGGTATGGTGAACATGTGTCAGGATTTCATGGTCTGAATGGAAAGGTAATAAGGTAGTGTTTTCGTACAGAATACCTGATGTTTCAGATGAGCCGTTAGCACTTATGGAACGTCCATTACCTACCATATAAAAACCATCAAACTTCAAGTAATGCCCGGTATTTTTTGAACTGTATTTATGGCGTAGGAAGGTAGCCCCTATTTTTGAAGTGGTGTAGTCATTTATTGTTGTCGTGGCTGTTGAGCGGTCTCGCCACATTATTTCAGTCTCAGTGTTTTGATGTTCAAAATAAAGAGCGATCAGCAGCTTTTGATTCCTTTTTTTATACAAATAATATAATTCAGGTCTTATGGTTTGTATGTAAAAGTATCTGGCTTTTTCCCCGCTATGTGTTAAACTGCCCAGGCCGGTAAAAGCAAACACAACATCAGAGGAATGTTGTTTGAAAAAGTTTTGTTTAACCGTTTCCCGGCTCTTCTGGTATTTCAGGTCGAGACCGACTTGTACATGGGGGGCAGGCTGGTAGACTGCTGAAGGGGAGATAGAAATGCTGTTGTTTCGTGTCAAAGGGCGCGGATCTTTTTGTTTGGCACCTGTGGTAAAGGCATAATCCATTTGAAGGCCAATTGATAATTTATCGGTTATTAGCGGTTTAACCATATTTGCTTTCAGGGACAAGTCGTTTTTATGCCATGTACCTGCTATGGTATCAAACGGTGCATAAGGAAAACGGCTTTTATAGTCGTAGATGCTGCAATATTTTCTATCTATTTCTTTAATTTTTAAATAACTCAATTCCCCGGTAAAAATAAATCCGTTTAGTTTTTTACATCCATAGGTATGTAGGCCATGATTATTATAGGTTTCAGGTTCTTTGGGATGATTCAGCTCACCTCTTTTATAGTTTGAAGAAAGATCAAAGAAAAATAGTTCCTGGATGGAATCACCTAGAAGAGCAGTTGCGTTATTTAAAAGCAGGCTGTGTTTATCCATTTTAATATGATTCAAATCGCGGACTTGACCTTGCAATGAATAACTGACAATGATTAAAACAAATAAGAGTAGAGGTAATCGCATTTTGCATTTACTTTTAATTAAATAGGAATGAGAAACCGGATGCAGCTCCCAATAAAGAAGCTGCATCCGGTTTTTTTTAATATGCATTTGAGATTTCTCTCAGCATCTCTAATTCTTCCGGTGTATAGGAGTAACGGTTAGTTTTAAGTACTGACTTTGACTTCGTTTCACTACTACCTTTATAGATTTCGAAGGTCTCAAAATCTTCATTGCTGTTACGGGTGTTTTGCAGTACATTTCGTCCATCAACAGTATTCAGTA
>JAEINY010000362.1 GCA_016342595.1 Marinilabiliaceae bacterium | reverse complement strand
TCTATTCTTTATTTTGTCTGATTTCATTAAGCGGACAATACCATAAACGGGTTATTGGGGCACCAGTGTCGCCCGAACCAATCTCCTATGTGACGGCCCGGGGAGATACCCTTCAATTATTTCCGTCGGGCGATAATATCTCCAATTATTTGCTGACAGATGAGGGCTTACCTGTGATTCGCCAGGGAAATCAATACCATTATGCCCTGTTTAAGAACGGCAACTGGGAATCTGATAATCGGGAAATCGGTATCGCCGGTCAGTTATCAACCAAACAACAAAAAAAATACCGGCAAGCGTTGCAACAGATGCAGGCTGCTGAGCAAGCGTTTTATCCGCAATTAAAAGCAATTCATTTGGAGGCCCCTGTACCTTCCACCGGTGATATTAATGTATTGTTAATATTGGTCGAGTTCTCTGACAAAGCACACACACGATCCAAAGAAGAAATTAAAACCCTCTTTAATGAGCCTGGGAATGAAGTCCGGGCCGGTTTTAAGACATTTTATCAACAGGCTTCCCATGGCAAACTAAATGTGAATATTGATGTGGCGGGTTGGTACAATTGTAACCAGGCATTTTCTGATTTCTCAGACTCCAAAGGGATGTACCTGACAGGAAATCTCATTCGCAAGGCTGTAGATCTGGCTGAAGCGGATGGCGTAGATTTCTCCGGATATGATAACGATGGCGATGGTAAGGTAGATGCCGTAATGGTAATGCACGCCGGTTTAGGTGCCGATCACCGCAGTGAAACGAAATATATTTGGCCACACAGCTGGAGTCTGTCCGGAACAGTCAATAAAGCCGTGACTTATGATGGTGTGCGCATCGACCATTATGTGACGGCTTGCGAAATGCGTCAATATGATGGACAGATGAAAGGAGCTGGTATTGGTACATTTGCTCATGAATTTGGTCATGCCTTGGGATTACCCGATTTGTATGATGGAACCGGCAAATCCAGCGGACTGGGGCACTGGGCCATAATGTCGGCCGGCTCCTGGCTTGATCGTGGCTACCATCCCGGTAATTTCTGCGCCTGGTCGCGCGTTGAGTTGGGGTGGGAGACACCACAAGTATTTACTGCTTCTGATTATGGAGATTATGAATTGAAGGCAGCCACTTCCATTGCTGATCAAGTGGTTCAAATTGAAACAAATGATCCGGCCGAATATTTCTTGCTGGAGAATCGGCAGAAAGAATTCAATGATAAGAAGCAACCCACAGCAGGTTTAGCGGTGTATCATATTAATCGCGATAAGATAAAAAAGGACAGAGGTGTTAACGATGATCGTGATCTTCCCGGCATACGATTGCTTGAAGCTGATTTTTCCATTAGTGCCGGATTGTATGGTGGTGATGATCGCGGTTCATATAGAGATCTGTTTCCCGGTCCTTCCAATAGTACCACTTTAGGAGCTTTTACTACACCAGATACAAAATTATTTAATGGTGGATTTTCAGGAGTTGAGCTAGCGCAAATTAATCATCAGGATGGATTGGTCTCCTTTTCATTGGTGGCTCCAAAGCCTACCTTGAATTGGGTTAATACCAATTTGTTCGAATCCTACCTTAATGACGGATCTCTTCGAAATACCATTGAGATACAATTGAACAATGCTTCTTTCGCCATGGAGAATGGTGTATTGCCGGCTGAGGCTCTTCGGGTCGCCAATTTACCTGAGGGATTGACGGTCAAAGTGAAGGTGGAGAATAGTAGTATAGTAGAAATAATGATGGAAGGCAAGGCTACTAATCACGAGTCCGGGGATGCTGTTCATAACTTACAACTGGCATTTACGGATGCCGCTTTTAGCAATGTTTCCGCTAATGATGTGTATCAGGTTGCGCAGGATGAAATTCATCTGCTATGGTACGATACCGAAGCAGGGGTGCGTTTTTTCATGGAGGATTTTGAAACCTGTGCACCACCTGCATTCCCACAAGGATGGGAAGTGAAAAATGGCAGTAACGGAACCACTTCGCAATGGCAGACTTGTGTGGGAAACAATCATACTGAATTGGGGCGATATGGTGTTCAGTTTTATGATAAGAATTCGCAGAAAGAGGAATTCTGGTTGATCTCACCGGCTATTGATCTCACCGGTTTTCAGGATATCAAGTTTTCATTTTGGGAGAAATATGATTTGAATGGAGAGGCTAAAAATAAAGTGGCCATTTCAACGGATAAACTCAATTGGCACACGCTTTATGACAATCACCCCGAAAAAAATGATAGCTGGGAAGAAGCCGTTGCAGCGATTCCTGAAGCATACGAGGGCGAAACAGTTTACCTGGGCTTTTGTATGTACGACACCCATGCCTGGGGTTGGTTTTGGGACGATGTAGCCTTATACAATGAAGGTATTAGTGCAGTAATAGAGCTGGAAAGTGATCCGGAAGTACAGATGGTTTATGATACCGATCTGCAACGTCTCTTTTTGCAGACGACCACACCCATGCAGTCAGTAGATATTATTGATATGAACGGCAGTGTTGTACTTCAAAGTAAACAGCAGGAGATAGTATTGAATTATCTATCTAACGGCATTTATGTAGTACTTGTTAAACTACAGAATAATTCATATAAAGTGATTAAATTCAGAAAGTAATCGGTAATGATTACACCAAAATAATTTATATGCCGGAAACAAATCCCCAACGGGGGTATTCACTAGCCCGGGGGGCAAACCCCGGGAAGGTGATCTTTATAATGTCAATATCAAAAAAAAATATACGCATATGAAAAAAACACTGGGAATCATCCTCCTGACGCTCGCTTGCTCTGGCCTACTAAAGGCTCAGGAACAAGGCAAACATGATTGGGAGAACACCGAAGTATTTGCTGTAAATAAAGAACCGGCCCATGCTTCCTTCATCCCCTTTGATGAAGAATCATCAGAGTTATGGCGCAATAAATTTGACAGCCCGTTTATTCAATCGTTGAACGGTACCTGGAAATTCAACTTTGTCAAGAAACCGGCTGACCGCCCCATGGATTTCTACCAATCAGCTTTTGATGTATCCGGTTGGGCGGATATAAAGGTGCCCGGCAACTGGGAGTTACAAGGTTTTGGTACACCTATCTACACAGATGTGTCGTATCCATTCCCGGCCAACCCGCCATTTATACCCAATGAATTTAATCCGGTGGGTAGTTATAAACGCACTTTTACCATGCCGGCTCACTGGGATCAAAAAGAAGTGTTTATCCACCTGGGAAGTGTGAAGTCTGCTTTTTACATTTGGATTAATGGGGAAAAAGTTGGGTATAGTCAGGGAAGTAAAGTGCCGGCCGAATTCAACATTACAAAATACCTTCAGTCGGGTGCGAACAGTGTGGCACTGGAAGTCTATCGCTGGAGTGACGGAGCTTACCTTGAAGATCAGGATTATTGGAAGATCAGTGGCCTGGAGCGTGATGTCTACCTCACGGCCCGTCCTAAATTCCATCTGTTCGATTTTCACATGAAGGCAGGACTTGATAGCGATTACAAAGATGGTCAGTTTCACCTGACGACTATGTTCAGAGGTGATGAGAAAGAAGGTGATCAGGTGCAATTGAAGTTAATGGGTGGCAGCACGGTTCTTTTGGATGAAACTCAAGCGGCTGATGCAAGCGTTACTTTTTCGTCAACAATAAAAGATGTGAAAGCATGGAATGCTGAGATACCCAACTTGTATACCGTTATCATCAACCATAAGAACAAATCCGGAGAGCTTATTGAATCCCTTACCCGTCAGGTTGGTTTTCGTAGTATAGAAATAGCAGGCGGACAATTATTAGTGAATGGCAAAGCGATTTTAATCAAAGGGGTGAATCGTCATGAACACGATATGCACACAGGTCGTGTTGTTTCGCGCGAAAGTATGGAGCAGGATATCCGGGTGATGAAAGAACTCAATATTAATGCTGTCCGCACCAGTCACTATCCCAACCATGAAGATTGGTATGACCTGTGTGATTTATATGGTATGTACCTGGTGGGCGAAGCCAATATCGAATCGCATGGTATGGGGTATGATCCCGATAAAGCCACCGCCAATCAAGCCATGTGGAAAAATGCTTACCTCGATCGCGTGGAACGCATGGTGCGTCGCGATAAAAATCATCCTTCGGTAATTATCTGGTCCATGGGAAATGAGTCAGGTGACGGTCCTAACTGGGCGGCTTGTTACGAGTTGATCAAATCTATTGATGATACACGTCCGGTACAATCGGAAGATGCGGGCGATGCGAAATACACCGATATCATCTGTCCCATGTATGCACGCCCCTGGCATCTGAAACGTCATACCAACCACTTGCAAACACGTCCTTTGATTTTATGTGAATATGCCCATGCCATGGGTAATAGCGTCGGCAATCTACAGGATTACTGGGACTTGATTTACAAACATGAACAACTGCAAGGTGGTTTTATCTGGGACTGGGTTGATCAAACCTTTGCCATCAAAGACGAAGCTGGTAATGACATCTGGGGATACGGCGGCGACATGGGATTTGCCGGAGTGGTGAATGATAGTAACTTTTGTGCCAATGGAATTGTGGCTGCCGATCGGTCGTTGAATCCCCATGCCTGGGAAGTGAAAAAAGTGTATCAGAACTTCCATTTCGAAGCGGTACCTATGGCAGCCAATAAAATTAAAGTGACCAATCGATATGATTTCTGCACATCCGCTAACTACCGTTTCAAATGGCACATTGAAGAAGATGGAAAGGTCATTCAAAAGGGTGATCTGACAATGCCAATTTTGGCTGCGGGCGAATCGGCCGTTGTGGAAGTACCCTATAAAACCATTCAACCCAAACCAGGAGCTGAGTATTTCTTAAACCTGAAAGCATTGTTATTTGAGGATGAACCCATGTTGTCGGCGGGCCATTTGGTGGCTGCTGAGCAATTACAACTGCCAGTGGGAATACCATCTCAGAAAGCAGTGAT
>JAEINY010000361.1 GCA_016342595.1 Marinilabiliaceae bacterium | reverse complement strand
ATCACTGCTTTCTGAGATGGTATTCCCACTGGCAGTTGTAATTGCTCAGCAGCCACCAAATGGCCCGCCGACAACATAGGTTCATCCTCAAATAACAATGCTTTCAGGTTTAAGAAATACTCAGCTCCTGGTTGGGGTTGAATGGTTTTATAGGGTACTTCCACAATGGCCGATTCGCCCGCAGCCAAAATTGGCATTCTCAGATCGCCCTTTTGAATGACGCTTCCATCTTCTTCAATATGCCATTTAAAACGGTAGTTAGCGGAAGTTCTGAAATCATACCGGTTGGTCACTTTAATTTTATTGGCTGCCATAGGTACTGCTTCGAAATGGAAGTTTTGATAAACTTTTTTCACTTCCCAGGCATGTGGATTCAGCGACCGATCGGCAGCTACAATTCCATTGGCACAAAAGTTACTATCATTCACCACTCCGGCAAATCCCATGTCACCACCGTATCCCCAAATGTCATTTCCCGCTTCATCTTTAATGGCAAAGGTTTGATCAACCCAGTCCCAGATAAAACCACCTTGCAATTGTTCATGTTTGTAAATCAAGTCCCAATAATCCTGAAAATTTCCGACGCTATTCCCCATGGCATGGGCATATTCACAAAGAATCAAAGGTCGTGTTTGTAAATGGTTGGTATGGCGTTTCAAGTGCCATGGTCGTGCATACATGGGGCAGATAATATCGGTGTATTCAGCATCGCCCGCATCTTCCGATTGTACCGGACGTGTATCATCAATGGATTTGATCAACTCGTAACAAGCCGCCCAGTTAGGACCGTCACCCGATTCATTTCCCATGGACCAGATAATTATCGAAGGATGATTTTTATCGCGACGAACCATACGTTCCACACGATCCAGGTAAGCATTTTTCCACATGGGTTGATTGGCGGTGGCTTTATCGGGATCATACCCCATACCATGCGATTCGATATTAGCTTCGCCCACCAGGTACAACCCATAGAGATCGCATAAGTCGTACCAATCTTCATGATTAGGATAATGACTGGTGCGGACAGCATTAATGTTGAGTTCTTTCATCACCCGGATATCCTGCTCCATACTTTCGCGCGAAACAACACGACCTGTGTGCATATCGTGTTCATGACGATTCACCCCTTTGATTAAAATCGCTTTGCCATTCACTAATAATTGTCCGCCTGCTATTTCTATACTACGAAAACCAACCTGACGGGTAAGGGATTCAATAAGCTCTCCGGATTTGTTCTTATGGTTGATGATAACGGTATACAAGTTGGGTATCTCAGCATTCCATGCTTTCACATCTTTTATTGTTGACGAAAAAGTAAGGCCTGCATCAGCTTTTTTAGTTTCATCCAAAAGAATCGTGCTGCCATCCATTAACTTCACTTGCACCTGATCACCTTCTTTCTCATCACCTCTGAACATAGTCGTCAGGTGAAACTGACCATCTTTGTATGTATTGACAAGTCCTGCCTTCATGTGAAAATCGAACAAGTGAAATTTAGGACGGGCCATGAGGTAGACATCACGCTCCAGGCCACTGATCTTCCAGTAATCCTGATCTTCGAGGTAAGCTCCGTCACTCCAGCGATAGACTTCCAGTGCCACATTGTTCTCACCCGACTGAAGGTATTTGGTGATATTGAATTCGGCCGGTACTTTACTGCCCTGACTATATCCAACTTTTTCACCATTAATCCAGATGTAGAAGGCAGACTTCACACTTCCCAGGTGGATAAATACTTCTTTCTGATCCCAGTTAGCCGGGATGGTAAAAGTGCGTTTATAACTACCTACCGGATTAAATTCATTGGGAATAAAAGGTGGATTTGCCGGGAAAGGATAAGACACATCTGTGTAGATAGGTGTACCAAAACCTTGTAACTCCCAGTTGCCCGGCACCTTTATATCCGCCCAACCGGACACATCAAAAGCTGATTTATAGAAATCCATGGGTCGGTCAGCCGGTTTCTTCACAAAGTTGAATTTCCAGGTACCGTTCAACGATTGAATAAACGGGCTGTCAAATTTATCACGCCACAACTCTGTTGATTCTTCATCAAAAGGGATGAAGGAAGCATGGGCCGGCTCTTTATTGACAGCAAATACTTCGGTGTTCTCCCAATCATGTTTGCCTTGCGTCTGAGCCTTTAGTAGGCCAGAGGAAGCAAGTGTCAGGAGGATGATTCCCAGTGTTTTTTTCATGTGAATGTATTTTATTTTGATATTGACATTATAAAGATCGCCTTCCCGGGGTTTGCCCCCTGCGGGTTAGTGAATACCCCCGTTGGAGATTTGTTTCCGGTATATAAATTATTCTGCTATAATCATTACCGATTACTTTCTGAATTTAATCACTTTATATGAATTATTCTGTAGTTTAACAAGTACTACATAAATGCCGTTGGATAGATCATTCAATGCTATCTCCTGCTGTTTACTTTGAAGTACAACACTACCGTTTATATCAATAATTTCTACTGACCGCATGGGTGTGGTCGTCTGCAAAAAGAGACGTTGCAAATTGGTATCATAAACCATCTGCACTTCCGGATCACTTTCCAGCTCTATTACAGCACTAATACCTTCATTGTATAAGGCTACATCGTCCCAAAACCATCCCCAGGCATGGGTATCGTACATACAAAAGCCCAGGTAAACTGTTTCGCCCTCATAAACTTTAGGAATCGCTGCAACGGCTTCTTCCCAGCTATCATTCTTTTCGGGGTGATTGTCATAAAGCGTGTGCCAATTGAGTTTATCCGTTGAAATGGCCACTTTGTTTTTAGCCTCTCCATTCAAATCATATTTCTCCCAAAATGAAAACTTGATATCCTGAAAACCGATGAGATCAATGGCTGGTGAGATCAACCAGAATTCCTCTTTCTGAGTATTCTTGTCATAAAACTGAACACCATATTTCCCCAGTTCGGTATGGTTATTTCCCACACAAGTCTGCCATTGCGAAGTGGTTCCGTTATTGCCATTTTTCACTTCCCATCCTTGTGGGAATGCAGGTGGTGCACAGGTTTCAAAATTTTCCATAAAGAAGCGCACCCCTTCTTCGGTATCGTACCATAGAAGATGAACTTCATCCTGCGAAACCTGATACACATCATTAGCCGAAACATTACTAAAAGCGGCATCCGTAAATGCCAGTTGTAAGTTATGAACAGCATCCCCGGACTCGTGATTGATAGCCTTGCCTTCCATCATTATTTCTACTATACTACTATTCTCCACCTTCACTTTGACCGTCAATCCCTCAGGTAAATTGGTGACCTGGAGCGCTTCAAGCGGTAAATCACCATTTTCGATGGCGAAAGAAGCATTGCTCAATTGTATCTCAATGGAATTTCGAACCGATCCGTCATTGAGATAGGATTCGAACAAATTGGTATTAACCCAATTCAAAGTAGGCTTGGGAGCAACCAATGAAAAGGTGACCAATCCATCCTGATGATTGATTTGCGTTAACTCAACACCCGAAAATCCCCCATTGAATAATTTTGTATCAGGTGTAGTAAAGGCTCCTAAAGTGGTACTATTGGAAGGACCGGGAAACAGATCCCTATATGAACCGCGATCATCACCACCATACAATCCGGCACTAATGGAAAAATCAGCTTCCAGCAATCGTATGCCGGGAAGATCACGGTCATCGTTAACACCTCTGTCCTTTTTTATCTTATCGCGATTAATATGATACACCGCTAAACCTGCTGTGGGTTGCTTCTTATCATTGAATTCTTTCTGCCGATTCTCCAGCAAGAAATATTCGGCCGGATCATTTGTTTCAATTTGAACCACTTGATCAGCAATGGAAGTGGCTGCCTTCAATTCATAATCTCCATAATCAGAAGCAGTAAATACTTGTGGTGTCTCCCACCCCAACTCAACGCGCGACCAGGCGCAGAAATTACCGGGATGGTAGCCACGATCAAGCCAGGAGCCGGCCGACATTATGGCCCAATGCCCCAGTCCGCTGGATTTGCCGGATCCATCATACAAATCGGGTAATCCCAAGGCATGACCAAATTCATGAGCAAATGTACCGATACCAGCACCTTTCAACTGTCCATCGTATTGACGCATTTCGCAAGCCGTCACGTAATGGTCGATGCGCACGCCATCGTAAGTCACGGATTTATTCACTGTTTCGGAAAGACTCCAGCTGTGTGGCCAAATGTATTTGGTTTCACTGCGGTGGTCGGCCCCTAAGCCGGCGTGCATCACCATCACTGCATCGACCTTACCATCGCCATCGTTATCATATTTAGAGAAATCCACACCATCTGCTTCAGCCAGATCCACAGCTCTACGCACAAGATTTCCTGTCAGATACATCCCTTTGGAATCTGAGAAATTAGTGGTGGCTTCATTACAATTGTACCAACCCGCCACATCAATATTCACATTTAGTTTATCATGGGAAGCCTGTTGATAAAATGTCTTAAAACCGGCCCGGGCTTCATTCCCAGGCTCATTGAAGAGGGTTGTAATTTCTTCTTTGGAGCGTGTGTGCGCTTTGTCAGAGAATTCGACCAATATTAACAATACATTAATATCACCGGTGGAAGGTACAGGGGCCTCCAAATGGGTAGCTTTCAATTGAGTTTTAAAAACATGCTCAGCAGCTTGCATCTGTTGCAAAGCTTGCCGGTATTTCTTTTGTTGCTTAGCTGATAATAGATCGGCACCACTGATTTCTCGATTATCAGATTCCCAGTTGCCAATCTTAAACCGGGCATAATGGTATTGATTTCCCTGGCGAATCACAGGTAAGCCCTCATCGGTCAGCAAATAATTGGAGATATTATCGCCCGACGGAAATAATTGAAGGGTGTCTCCCCGGGTCGTCACATAGGAGATTGATTCGGGCGACACTGGTGCCCCAATAACCCGTTTATGGTATTGTCCGCTTAATGAAATCAGACAAAATAAAGAATAGA
>JAEINY010000360.1 GCA_016342595.1 Marinilabiliaceae bacterium | reverse complement strand
ACTTCTTCGAAATCAACATCGGTCACTTCGTCATCTTTTTTAGCATCACCACCGGCTTGTGCATCTGGTCCCGGTTGTGCACCACCTTCAGCACCACCTTGTGCCTGGCTGGCATTGTACATTTCCTGAGAAGCAGCCTGGAACACTGTATTGAGTTCAGCAGTCGCCGCATCAATGGCCGCAATGTCCTGTGCTTTGTGAGCTTCTTTTAGTTTCTCCAATGCAGCTTCGATAGGTTGCTTTTTGTCAGCTGGCAATTTGTCACCCAGTTCTTTCAGTTGTTTTTCTGTTTGGAAAATCAGACTGTCAGCAGCATTCATCTTATCAATGCGCTCTTTTTCCTGCTTATCAGCATCAGCGTTTGCTTCAGCTTCCTCTTTCATGCGCTTGATTTCTTCATCAGATAAACCTGAAGAAGCTTCAATACGGATGCTTTGCTCTTTGTTAGTCGCTTTATCTTTAGCTGTTACATGCAAGATACCGTTGGCATCAATGTCAAAAATCACTTCGATCTGAGGTGTTGCACGTGGTGCTGGTGGAATACCGTCTAAATGGAATCGGCCAATGGTCTTGTTGTCTTTTGCCAATGGACGCTCACCTTGCAATACGTGAATCTCTACCGATGGCTGGTTATCAACGGCAGTTGTAAAGGTCTCTGATTTTTTAGTTGGGATCGTTGTGTTAGCTTCGATCAACTTAGTCATCACACCACCCATGGTTTCAATACCTAATGAAAGTGGTGTTACATCTAACAACAATACATCTTTCACTTCACCGGTTAATACACCACCTTGGATAGCCGCACCAATGGCTACTACTTCATCAGGGTTTACACCTTTAGAAGACGCTTTACCGAAGAAATCCTGTACAATTTTCTGGATAGCAGGGATACGTGTTGATCCACCTACTAAAATTACTTCGTCAATTTCAGAAGCTGAATAACCAGAATCTTTTAACGCGGCTTGACAAGGATGAAGCGTACGTTGGATCAAAGTATCACAAATTTGCTCGAATTGAGCACGTGACAATGAACGTACCAAGTGTTTTGGAATACCATCAACCGGCATGATATATGGCAAGTTGATTTCAGTGCTGGTCGCACTTGATAATTCAATTTTCGCTTTCTCAGCCGCATCTTTCAACCGCTGGTGAGCCATTGGGTCTTTGCGCAAGTCAATACCTTCATCTTTGATGAACTCTTCAGCCAACCAGTCAATGATGGCATCATCAAAGTCATCACCACCTAAGTGTGTATCACCATTGGTTGATTTTACTTCAAATACACCTTCACCTAATTCCAATACAGAGATATCGAAAGTACCACCACCCAAATCGAATACGGCTACTTTCATGTCACGATCCATCTTGTCTAAACCGTAAGCTAATGCAGCAGCTGTTGGTTCGTTGATGATACGACGAACTTTTAAACCGGCAATTTCACCAGCTTCTTTAGTGGCCTGACGCTGTGCATCGTTAAAGTAAGCAGGTACTGTCACAACAGCTTCTGTTACTTCCTGTCCCAAATAATCTTCAGCTGTTTTCTTCATTTTCTGAAGTATCATGGCTGAGATCTCCTGAGCTGAATACTGACGGTCGTCAATTTTTACACGAGGTGTATTGTTATCACCTTTCACAACTTCATATGGTACGCGTGTCACTTCATGAGGAATCTCATTGTACATGGAACCCATGAAACGCTTGATTGAATAAATCGTTTTATGTGGGTTGGTAATAGCCTGACGTTTGGCAGGATCACCTACTTTGCGTTCGCCATTTTCAACAAATGCCACAATTGAAGGTGTGGTTCTTTTTCCTTCGCTGTTTGGAATAACAACCGGTTCGTTCCCTTCCATCACAGAAACACAAGAGTTGGTTGTTCCTAAATCGATTCCAATAATTTTTCCCATTGCTATGCGATATTATTTTGTTTCTTAATTGATTTTCGTTTTACAATCACCAATTAATCAAATGGCATGCCAATAATAAGGGATGGCTTTTTTCAGAAATTTTGACACTTCGTACCCATAAAAATGGTTTATTCTGTCAGAAAGGGTGACAAATTGGCAAGATGGCAGATGGTCGATGATTTTTTTGCTCGGATCGGCAATTGTTTATGGGGCGTTATTCGGATGGCGAAAGAAAAGAGGGTGCCTAAAAATTAGTGATTAATGGTGAATGATTAATTAGTATTGTTTGGTGGTCGTTTTTGTGTTTCCCGCTCACCGGGATAATTATCCCGCTTGTCCGTATTTTTATCCGGCTGACAAATATAAGTATCCCGGTCACTGGTATTTTTATCCCGGTCATCTGTTAACGTATACTGTTGAGCCGGATGCGTTAAACCCTGAACATTTCATGAAAAACAGTCCTTGTTTGATGTGTTTTTGACTACTAAACATGCGTTTTGTTTAAGTATTAATGCATCCCGATGAACGGTATACGTTAACGGCTCACCGGGATAATTATCCCGCTCACCCGTATAATCATCCGGGTCATCCGTCAACGCGCCCCGTTCACCGGTTTATGTTGCCTGACCACCGGTTAACGTTAACATGTCAGCTGTCAACGCAGGCGGGGCAATGGTTGTGGCAGCTCTTCCAAAGTTTATAACTTTGGAAGAGTTTCTTGGTGTCATCAAAAAGTTATTCATAGCGCAGACAGTTTACGGGGTTTTGGTTGGCTGCAATCCAGGTTTGCCGGCTAACACAAAGCAGGGATAAGATGGAAGTAATACAGCCGGCCAATAGAAATATCCACCAGCTAATATCTGTTCGCAAGGCGAAATCGGTGAGCCATTGATTCATGATGTACCAAGCTACCGGAGCTGCTATCAGAAACGCAATACCTGTCCATTTCATAAAGTCGAGGATTAATAGCCACATGATTTCTTTTTCACTGGCACCATTCACTTTTCTGACGCCTATTTCTTTTGTGCGCCGTTCTGTTGCGTAATGAACAATACCAACCATGCCCGCAATGGTTATGATGAGAGCAATAATCATGGACCAGCTGACGATACTTTCGGCTCTATTTTCTGATTGATAAAGGTCGTTGTAAGCATCTTCCAGAAAAAAATAATCAAACGGTTGGTCCGTTTCTTCCTCGTTCCAGATGTCTCTGACCTGAGTAATAACGGATTCGGGATGATCGGTGGTTTTTATCATCATCGCTAAGTGCGTATAGCGTTCCGACATTTCGATGTAAAATTGAGGTTCAACTCCGGCGTGTAGTGATTTTAGGTATGCATCTTTTAGCACTCCTTTAATGATGAAAGTGTTATTTCCCATTACTACCGGTACATTCATCGGATTTGATAATCCGAGTAAGAAGGCAGCCCGTTCATTAATGACACAGTAGTTGTGGGATGCAGCTGTACCAAAGGGATTTTGTCCGGTTACAAAAGGGAGATTCATAACCTCAAAATAATTAGGCTTAACAGTGCATATCTCCATCGTACAACTTTGATCACGTTTGTCTTTTAATAAGATAGAATATCCTCGGTTCCATTGGAGTGGGGTGCCCAATTTTGCGGTAACGTTCGTTACATCCGGATTACTAATCAATGTTTCTCTGATTCGGTCATATTTTTTTCCAATGTTTTCGGATGTGTATACATTTATGATGTTCTTATTTTCAAATCCCAGATCCGTATTTTGAATAAACGAGATTTGTTTCTTGATGGTGATAACGCTGATTATTAGAATAACAGAGGCGGAGAATTGGAAAATAACCAGGCTTTTCTGAAGGATTGATGTTTTTTTGCCTTTGAACTGGCCTTTAAGTGTTTTAGTTGGGCTAAAGCGTGTCATATAGATGGCCGGAAAAGTGCCTGACAGTAATACTGTTAATACAAACAAGGTGATCAAAATAACATACAATTGAGGATCGTTGTAATTGATTTGGAGCTTATAACCCACCCAGGTATTGAAATGGGGAAGAAATAATTCAGCCAGGAATAAACCGGATATAATGGCTATTGAAACATAAAATGTGGTTTCAATGATAAAGTCGAAAATCACATGGGTATTTGTAGCTCCATTTGTTTTTTTTACACCTACAGATTTGGCCCTTAAAAATAAAGTGGATATAAACAGGTTTATGAAATTGATAGATCCGATAATGAGTAATATAAGACCTAAGGATATAAAAGTGAGGAGGATCTTTTTGTTGCCTTTAGGGAAAAAGTCGAATAGGTATTCATTGCTGAAATGCATGTCTTTTAGTGGTTGAAGTTGGTGATCAACATTAAAACCTTCCGTTTTATGATACCATTGAGAATGGGCATATTGGGTTATTTTTTGTGCTAGTTCTTTAAGGTGCGTGTTTTTGCCAAGTCTTACAAAAGTGCTAAAGCCATCACGTTGACCCCACTTGTTGTTTTTTATCCAAGCCACACTTTCTATTGTTGTGATAGCATTGAATTGAAGGGTTGAATTGACTGGTATATCTTTAAGAATACCCACTACTTCATGTTTTCCCTGATAAGCGAGTATTTCACCAATAGGATTTTTACCCGGAAAATATAGATTGGCCAATTCCTGGGTGATAAGAATCGAATTGGGTTTACTAAAGAAGTTATGAAGGGCCCCTTCTTTTAATTCGAATTTGAAAAAATTAAAAAAGGTACTATCCACTGCAATAACCTTACTTTCTATTCGTTTGGCTTGATCTGAGCGCATGATCCCATCCATGTAAAAAAGCCGGACCATATCTTCAATTTCAGGCATTTCTGTTTGTATCCCAGGGCCTAAAGGTCCAAATACAGAGCCAATAAATTCTGTTTGGTTATTGATCAGGCCTTTTCGTGTGATACGGTAAATTGTATCGGGTTGATAGTGAAAATTATCAAAGCTAAGTTCGTTCAGGCACCAGATTCCAATTAATACGGTAGCTGTTAAGCCAATCGATAGACTACCAATACTTAAAAAGCCAATGGTTTTTTGTTTTCGGAAATGGCGAATAAAGCGTTTAAAATGTCTCATGTGTTTAAAGGTC
>JAEINY010000359.1 GCA_016342595.1 Marinilabiliaceae bacterium | reverse complement strand
GCATTTTCACCATAGGCACCTTCCACTTTGAAGGTTAATGCAGGTATTTTCACTTTCAAGAATCCCATGGCTGATAATCCAGCAACGGTCTCATCAGTTTGATAACCTTGCGTAGTTTCAATTTGTGGTACAATTGACTTGTAGCCAACACCTGCGCCGCTTAAAAATTCATTACCCGATTCTGCATTTTTTCTTCCGTAGTGAATTTGTACATGCATATCCGGAGTGGCTGAGTTTCTTAAAAATGAGCTTGAGGGTAAATTTTTTATTTCACCATCTACTTTTACCGGTCCCCGATTGGCAAAGTCCAATTGCGATTGAACGGCCAACACAAACTTTAAATCTCCGGCACTTTGAGTCAAGCGGATTTGCGGATTCCGGGAAAAGGGCTGAAAAGGCACTCCTGTATTGAAGGACACTGTTCCTGGAAAACAACCGGTAATAAACATGGGGTGCCAGGTTTGGCCAAACAGTAGTTCCGTATTGGTCCAATTCAACTTAACAAAAGCATGGCGTAAGCGAAAAGAATTCACTGTTGCATTTGACATGGCGAAGAAAGCACCTTCCACCATTCCGGACGTTTTGGCCCCTAATACATCCGGCCCGGTTATTTTAGCCCGCAAACGCGTTTGGATCGTCAGCATATTAAATGCGGACTTATCATTAATATCATTTCCGTCCGGATCCAGCTTTTCTGCTGCAGGCCATAATAAAAAATGGCCATCACGTGCGGTTACTGTTTGCCGGGAATCAAAGAACATATCGTTTTTAATAAAGCCCGAAAACTTAACACCAAACTTCTTTTCTTCATCCTGCCCCAGGAGGGTTAATGGCAGAATAAACAGTAAAAAGGAAATTCCAATAAATTTCATATAGATTAGATTTGGTAATTAGATACTTCAAGATAACGGGTTATTTCCTTAATATCAATGTATCGCAAAAAAAAGGATCGACCAAAATGGCCTGTCCGTATTCTTTTCTATCAAAAGATACCGCCCTTAATTCATGGATGTATCATTATAAGCCCGCTGAATTAAACTCCAAACTTCCAATTCGTAAGTCTGGGATTCAATTTGATGACTTTTGATACAGCCCCCAGATTGTTTTGCATGGAAAAGCTACACTGAGCTCTCTGAGGCGAAAAGCATAAGCTAGTTCACAGAGGGATATTATACCATTTTGAACGCTTGCGAACTTTTTATTCCACTGACTGTTTAGATAATCGTACAAACACTTTAACAATTATACAACAGAAACCATGAAAAAAATAAGTATAGCTTTTACAATCTGTTTAATGCTGTTATCCTTCACTTCTATGAAAGCGCAAAGTTTCTACGACTATAAAGTAAATACCATTGAAGGCGAGTCATTTGACATGGCTTCTTTGAAAGGGAAAAAAGTAATGGTGGTAAACGTGGCCAGCAAATGCGGGCTAACTCCCCAATATGAGCAACTTCAGGCTATTTATGAGCAATATGGTGGTGATGATTTTGTCATTATTGGATTTCCGGCCAATAACTTCCTCAGCCAGGAGCCGGGGAGTGATTCAGATATTAAAACTTTCTGTACGGCTAACTATGGCGTCACTTTTCAGATGATGTCTAAAATATCGGTAAAAGGAAAAGATATGCATCCGCTTTACAAATGGTTAACGCAAAAAGAATTAAACGGCGTTGAGGACAGTAAAGTGAAATGGAATTTTCAGAAATACCTGATCAGTGCCGATGGCAAACTGGAAAAAGTTATTTCACCGCGCACTAAACCTAATGACGAGGAGATTATTGCATGGATTACTAAATAGCAGCAAGAGCATTCACAGCGTGAATACAAAGGCAATAGAAGGCTACGACTACGGTTATACATAGCTACAATCACTGATTGGACATTGGTACATCTAATGGTTGTACGTGGCTACTCCTATCAGGAGTACTTAGCTACACCTATCGGTTGTACGTAGCAACTCCTATCAGTTGAGCGTGGCTACACCTATGAGTTGAACAAGGCTACTTACAATAGTAATACAAACCAGATGACACCTGGCATACTGCCATCACCCAATAGACGGTTCCCACTATCCCTTCATATCTAATGCCAGCGTAACAGTGCCTGGGAATACTCCTAAATTCACTACATTTCCATTTACAAAACCTTTTGATACAATACAGACAAGCACATAGAAAAAAAGGCCGGCTATAGAGCCGACCTTATCAATTACAAATATGTAAAATTAGTTTTTCAAACCACGTTTTTCCAATAAAGGATCAACCGACGGATCTTGTCCGCGGAATTTGCGGTATTGATCCATACCTTCACCATCGCCTACTTCAGACAAACAGTGCTGACGGAATTTAGCTGCTAACTCCTTATTAAAGATATCACCTGATTCTTTAAAAGCGTTAAAAGCATCGGAATCCAATACAGCCGCCCAAATGTACACATAGTATCCGGCCGAATAGTAACCACTACTAAAAATATGAGAGAAATAAGAAGAACGGTATCTTGGGATGATCTCATCAATCAAACCAATTTTGTCCATTGATGCTTTCTCAAAAGTCAAGGCATCGGCAACAGTCTCTCCGGCTTTAATTGAATGCCAATCTAAATCAAGCAATGAAGCGGCCAAATACTCAACCGTGCCAAATCCCTGGTTGAAATGACCACTCTTCTGAATCTTTTCGATTAGCTCATCAGAAATGACTTCACCGGTTTTATAATGCTTCGCATAATATTTCAATACAGCAGGTTCACCTGCCCAGTTTTCCATAATTTGAGAAGGTAACTCCACATAGTCAGTTGGCACAACACCGGCAGTACGCGAATATTCACCAGAAGTAAATAAACCATGCAATCCGTGGCCAAACTCATGAAACAGAGTGGTTACTTCGTCCCAGGTTAATAAGGCAGGAATATCACCTGTTGGTTTCGTGAAGTTACACACAATGGATACCAAGGGAGCAGTACGCTTACCATCTTTTACAATAGCATCACGGAAACTGGTACACCAGGCACCGGATCTTTTACTGTCACGTGGATGGTAATCCAAATATAATAAACCAATATGGGCGCCATCAGCCTCTTTCACTTCAAACACTTCAACGTTGGGATTATAAAGCGGAATATTATTCACTTTTTCGAAGGTAATACCATATAATTGGTTGGCTACCCAGAACATCCCTTCACGAACGTTTTCCAACTTAAAATAAGGTGTTAACTGCGATTCATCCAAGTCATATTTCTCTTTACGCAACTTCTCGGCATAATACCACCAGTCCCATGAGGCCAGTTCAAACTTGCCCCCTTCACGGTCAATAATCGCTTGCATCTCTTTCACTTCAGACTTGGCACGTTCCAAAGCCGGATTGTATAGGTTATGCAAGAATTCGTATACTTTCTCAGGCGTTTTTGCCATATTCACATCAATAGCGTACTCGCCATGCGTATCAAATCCTAATAGTCTGGCACGCTCTGAACGGGTCGTTGCTATTTTATGCAAGGTGACTTTATTATCGAACTCATTGTCGTTATTACCACGCATAAAATAACCACGGTAGATTTTTTCGCGCAGGTCACGATTGTCGGCATATTGTAAGAAAGGAATCAAGCTGGGCTTTTGAAGGGTAAACATCCATTTACCAGTCTGTCCGGCTGCCTCAGCTGTTTCAGATGCTGCGGCAATAACGCCTTCCGGTAAGCCGGCCAGGTCTTTCTCATCTTCAATGATCAGGCTGAAGTTTTTGTTGGTTTCGGCCAATTGATTCTCGCCAAACTTCAATTGCAACATTGACAACTCCTCATTCAACTTTTTCAATTTCTCCTGATCTTCAGCAGATAAATCGGCTCCATTACGCACAAAATCCTGGTAATACTTCTCTACTACACGAATCTGTGATGGATTGAGACCACTACTTTCCCGGTTGGTATAAACAGCTTTCACACGTTTAAACAGATCCATGTTCATGGAAATTTCATCCTCATGCTTTGACATCAAAGGAGTTACTTCACGGGCAATGGCCTGGAACTGATCGTTATTTTCAGTCCCTTTCAAATTATAAAATACATAGCTCACCTTATCCAACAATTCGCCGGAGCGATCGTAAGGCAAAATAGTATTTTCAAATGTAGGCTCCTGTTGATTCTTAACAATCGTTTCGATTTCGGCCTTTTGCTCTTCCATTCCTTTGGTGAAAGCAGGCATGTAATGATCGGTTGTAATTTTATCAAACGGAGGTGTTTGATGTGGCGTGTCATAGGCCTCAAAAAATGGGTTGTCATTCTTGGGTTGAGGTTGTTGACATCCAGCGACTAACATAGTCATAGCTAATAAAGAAATAAATGTGTGTTTCATTAGATTTTATTTGGAATTTTTCAACAAAAAAAACATTTGAAGATAAAAGAATTGTATCAGTTAGAAGTGTTTTATCCTTAAAATCTTCACCTACACTTTACTATTCATCCAGAAAACGTTTATCAATAGCCGTATACGCATCTATTCGCCGGTCTCTGAAAAATGGCCAGATTCGTCTGACCTCTTCCGAACGTTTCAAGTCTACTTCAACTATCAGATTCTGCTCCTGGTCATCATAAGCACGTGCTGTAAATTCGCCTTGCGGTCCCACAGCGAAGCTATTACCCCAGAAACTGATCCCATTGGTTTGACCAGACGGATCAGGTTCGAAACCGGTTCGATTAACAGAAATCACCGGTAATCCATTGGCCACAGCATGACCACGTTGAGAAATGATCCAGGCATCTTGCTGGCGTTGCTTTTCAACGGCACTATCGGTTGATTCCCAACCGATGGCAGTGGTATATATTAACAGATCAGCACCCCGCATCGCCATTAAACGTGCCGCTTCAGGATACCACTGATCCCAACAAATCAAAACACCCAATTTACCAACTGATGTTTGGATGGGCTCAAAACCTAAATCACCGGGTGTAAAGTAGAATTTCTCGTAATAAGCCGGATCATCCGGAATGTGCATTTTTCGATACTTACCGGCAATCGT
>JAEINY010000358.1 GCA_016342595.1 Marinilabiliaceae bacterium | reverse complement strand
TTTTGGGAACCAAAATCCATGAAGTTCTTGAACGGAAGAGTTTCTTTTCTTTCCGCCGTAATGTAATCGTTTAGCGTCCATTGCAATTGAGCGGCGGCCTTTTTTGTTTACTTTTTTTGGCTGTTGAAAAAAAGTAATCCCGGTTCACCGGGAGAGCACTTATATGAAAAGAGTTGATTCTGTGTTATAGTAGTTTAAAGTGTGAAAATATAAATAGGTAAAAATAAATACTATAATTCATTGTTTGTACCACTAGCCAAATTTTCACCCTTCTCTTCCGGGAAGTAAGGGCATCTACTTGAATTTATGGCCATCCTTCCTGGGATCAACGGCTATCTACTCAAATTTATGGGCTTGGCTCCCTGGTCTGAATGGGTATCTACGCCAATAAATGGTCATCTTTTCCGGGAAGTAAGGGGGGCTACGCAAATAGATGAGCTTATTTCTCGTGAGGTATAGCTATCTACTTTAATTTTTATGCATGTTCTTAAGCAGGATGGCTATCCATTCAAGGTTATCATCCTTACTTTGGAGTGAACCTGGCTATAAAATGGAAGGATACGCATCCCAAGGGTGGGATTATCGATTTATGCTATCGTTGGCATTCCTTTGTGGGATAGATTCTGGCATTTCTTTTATGTATATATATGCAGACAGAGGGCTGAAATTGCATATAATATGCAAAAGATGCTTAATTTATCACATTGTAAGTAAATAATTATTACCTTTGTAGTGCATAATGAAAAGTTATATGCATGCATTTATTCTTCATATGGAGTAGATGCATTTTTTCTGCGATATTAAATGTTAGGGGTTAATCAACAGAAGGTATGCCTGAAATAAAAAAGATCAAATTGGTGTTGGAAGACGGAACAGTCTTCGAAGGGAAATCATTCGGATGTCATAAATCAGTGGCTGGTGAGGTTGTGTTTAATACTGCCATGACCGGATATCCTGAAAGTTTGACGGATCCATCCTATGAAGGACAAATATTGGTGTCGACCTATCCGTTAATCGGGAATTACGGGGTGCCAAAAGACGACAAGGAAGATGGGATTCCCAAGTTCTATGAGTCCGATCGCATTCATATCTCCGGCCTGGTTATTTCAGATTACTCCTTTGAGTACAGCCATTGGAATGCTGAAAACAGCTTACGTGAATGGTTAATAAAAAATGAAGTGCCGGGCATTTTTGATGTGGATACCCGGGCATTAACCAAGGTGTTGCGTGAGAAAGGCGCCATGCTCGGTAAAATCGAAGTGGACGAACAGCCCGTCGAATTCCATGATCCTAACACCGATAACCTGGTGGCTAAGGTCAGCATCAATGAGAAAAAGGTGTATGGGAATGGTAAGCACAAGGTCGTACTGGTGGATACCGGTGCTAAATACAATATTCTGCGTTGTTTGTTGAAACGGGACACCACTGTTATCCGGGTGCCATGGGATTATGATTTTACACAGGAAGACTACGATGGGGTTATGCTATCCAATGGGCCTGGTGATCCGCAAATGTGTGCAGCTACCGTTAAGCATATTCAGAAAGCCATGGAGATTGGCAAGCCTATCTTTGGTATTTGTTTGGGTAATCAGTTGCTGGGCATTGCTTCTGGTGCATCAACCTATAAACTAAAGTATGGGCACCGCGCTCACAATCACCCCGTCATAAAAGTAGGGACAGATACCTGCTATATCACCAGTCAGAATCATGGTTTTGCCATTGATAATGAATCTTTAAGTGATGACTGGGAGCCTTTGTTTGTAAATATCAATGATAAAACGAATGAAGGGATTCAGCATAAAACCAAGCCCTTCTTCTCTACGCAGTTTCACCCGGAGGCTTCAAGCGGCCCCACAGATACTGAGTATTTGTTCGATGAGTTCATTGGACGGATTGAGGAAAGTAAAGAATAATTGACTCTCAGATAATTATTTAGTTGTAAAAGGTTCGGTCAGAAAATGATCGGACCTTTTTTTTGCCCCAAATATCTTAAGGTATTTATGACAGGCACTTATGTTATCTTATAAAAGGTTGAAGTAGTTTGTCAGATCCATGGTTGCTGGAAATGTTCCACATGAAACATTATTAAAAGGTGATGATAATATGAAATATCACCATTATTTCAATCTAAAGCTATAAAAGAGGCTTACACCCATCCATGAATTCCGGCGCTCAGCTTCAGTGCCTTCTGTTTTATTATTGCTCATCACTGTAAAGTGGTAACGGTATTCAATACCAATTTTACTCTTCTTAAAAGCTTTGTTGTAGCCCAGGCCACCGCATAAACCAAAAACTGATTTCCGTTCAACCGGTCCAAATTCTGAACTGCCGCTCTCATTAATCATGAAGGATATTTCAGGTCCCAGGTTGATGAAGATGTGCGAAGGTTTATGCCCGATATAGAAGTGTGATAAGAGCGGTATGGAAATGTAGTCCAATTTCACTTCATCGCCGTTGACCATCTTATAGCCGAGCTGATCATAATTGGCTTCGGCAATGATACCCAGGTTCTTTTCACCAACATACTTATAAAAGAATCCGGCATGATAGCCTTGTAAAAACGTACCTGCAATGAGTTTGCTCTCATTTTGATCATAGGTTGAAATGGTGGAAAAGGTTGCCCCACCTGAAATACCAATCTCTTTTCGAGTAGACCAGTCATCTTGTGCATAAGAGGCAAAATGGATAGCACAGATGAAAGCAAGGGTAGATATAGCGAATTTAAAACGTCTCATGTCTGATTTCTTATAAGGCTTCAAAGCTATAAAAAAGATTACAATTGCTATGGCAGCTAAGTGTGTAATCTGACCGGTATTTAATTGATTTCAACAGGCTGATCATTTTCAACTATATGGAGGCATTTCACCATTCTCTTCAAGGCAACCCGTTTCAGGTTGATGATGGATTTCTTATCTTGCCCGCTGAAATTTTTTGAACTATGCATGAGGATTTAAAAAAGGCTGTGGAGGTGCTTCGTGAAGGGGGGCTGATACTGTATCCCACTGATACCATCTGGGGCATTGGCTGTGATGCTACGAATAAAGAAGCTGTGAAGCGTGTGTATGATTTAAAGCAACGACACGATTCCAAGAGTATGTTAGTATTATTGGATAACGTGGCTAAATTGCCCGGGTACATTGATGAAATACCGGATGTGGCCTATGATATGATGGAATTCACCAATAAGCCACTGACCATTATTTTTGATGGAGCTAAAAACTTGGCGGATAATCTGCTGGCAGAGGATGGCAGCATCGGTATTCGGATTACTTCAGAAGCGTTTTCGCAACAGTTATGCGGACGGTTTAAGAAGCCATTGGTTTCTACTTCGGCCAATGTGAGTGGCGAATCATCCCCTCAGAATTTTTCGGAAATTTCGGATGTCATTAAACAAGGGGTTGATTTTATTGTCTCTTTCCGGCAGGAGGAGATGAAGAACCCAGCGCCATCCAGCATTATTAAATTGGGAAAAGGGGGCGAAGTAACCATTATCAGAGAATAACTATGGAGCAAAATACAGTTTTTCAGCATGAAACATCTGTTCAAATTCGGTTTAACGATATTGATTTGATGGGGCATGTCAATAATGCGACGATTCAGGAATATTTTGATTTGGGACGCATGCATTACCTGCGTCAGATTTTTGGGGAGCGTTTGTTTATTAATGCGGATACCTTAATTATTGCATCCATCACTACCGATTTTATGGTACCTGTTTTGTTACTGGATCAGGTAGCTGTTAGAACGGCTGTGGTACACATCGGTAACAAGAGTCTGAAAATGGAGCAGCAAATAGTGGATGTTGCAAATGACACCGTTAAAGTGATTTGTCGATCGGTAATGGTGGGGGTGAATAAAGACACTGGTAACGCCACTCCCATTGTGCAAGAGTGGCGTGATGCGATTGGTCAGATGGAACAACGGACGTTTTAGTCCATGTCAATAAGACCTTCGGGGAGATCGAATAAGATCTCTCTTTTTTTATCATCCATTCCTTGAATAAAATCATCAGTGATGGGAATGAGTAATTCTTTTTCTCCTTTTTTAACCTCGAACAGTGGATTTTTGGAAATATCCATGATGCCGGTGATTTCACCCAATTCACCCATCGTCACATCATAGGCTTGGTAGCCGATCAGTTGATAGGTAGAGAATTGTTCCGGCTCACTTTCTTCTTCCTCCACGCCAGGTACATAAACAGGGCTGTTGATATAGCGGGCTGCCTTTTTTTCGTCACTCAGGCCTTCCAGTTTGATTAATACATCATTTTGATTCTTTTCACGTGCTTCTTCCAGGAGAAAAGGGACCAAACCACCATCTATGTCCAGGAATAAAAACTCCTCATCAATGCAATCAATGGTTAAGCCATCAAATAGGCGCAACGTCATTTCTCCTTGGATACCATGTGTTTTCACAATTTCGCCTACCGAACGGCACGTTTCTTTTTCAATCATCTCCTTCTGTTTTCGAGGGTGTAATCTATTACTATTGCTCGGTGCAAAGGTAGTGAGATTATTTATTCATTTGTTATAAGGCATTAGAGCATATTCATTGGGTGTGTTAATCAATCGATTCATCTGGCAATATTGCTGGCATTTAAAACGTTCTATCTTAAAGTTCATGTTATGCGATATCTGTACCCTTTTATTATACTTATCGGCATTAGCCAGGTATTGGGGGCTTGTCGGAAAAGCTCAACGGCACCTATTCCTACACATTTCAATGATGGGCTGGCCGAAGGCATTAACCTGGGGCTGGCCGCCAACTACCCCAATGACCAGGGCATTCATCTGGATCCTTGTGTCCTGGCTGTGGAAAACTTTGAATCCGGCACTGTGACCATTGAAACCGAGGAGAATCGGTATAAAGAGAATGTGAAAGTCATAGCAGGCCAAGGATACAACAGTAATTTCGCAGGAGAGCATAGTTGGGCCGAAGGATATAATGGGCCTACCTGTCGTTATCCCATACCGGAATCTGCTCATGAAGGTGAGCGAACGGCTTATTTCGTGCG
>JAEINY010000357.1 GCA_016342595.1 Marinilabiliaceae bacterium | reverse complement strand
AGGGTAAACGTAAAGAAATTTAGATCTTTGTGTTTTCTTTGAGACTTAGTGTCTTATACCGTTTACTAATCAAAATGGTATTAGTGGCCAGGCAAGTTACCTTCAACCCTTGATTCAAGTAATTAATTATTCCCTTTCCCATCTCCGGATATCGGTACCATTCTAGCGCTTAAATCAGGCGTTTTCATAGCTTTATCCAATGGGTACATGGGCCTTACTATTCGTTTATAATTAAGTCGTTCAAGGTCCTGATCCACACCGCCAGGCGTCAGTGCCATGATCCAATCGGCTCGCATATTATAAAGCTCAGGAACCAAATAACCTATTTTCACCACCAGTATATCCGTTTCATGGGGATTTAATCCCAGGTTTGTAAAGTCTTTCTCATGGTGATAGGGTTTCCGCTTTTTAGTGACGATGACGGATACGCTGCCCACCTTAACCACGACTTCTGTTTCGGCATGTTTATCCCCATGTTCGATGGCCTGAACAATTCCGGATAAAAGTATGGGAGGCGAATAACGACTATCTACCAAGGCACCTGCATGCGCTTCTACTTTACCACCGACTCCGGCTTCAATGGCTTTTTCAACAAATTCAGGTCCGGGAATAGAAGCATAGATGAGTGAAGGTCCGTTTTCTGATTTAAACTCCGGACGTTTAAGTATTTCATTAAGCGTCCAGGTGACATCGCCGGCACCTCCGGCAGTGGGATTATCACCCATATCACTGATGATAAAAGGGGATTTTTTACTTTCGATGGCCATGTCCAGACATTCCTTTACAGGTGCTACGGGCGCTATAAACTCAAATTCATCCCTCACATCCCAAAAATGTTTGGCCAATTTCTCGGCCCCTTTTTTCACTTTCTCTTCATCATCTCCTGTAACCATCACCACCGCATGATTACGCGGTTCGTCGGCCCAGGCATAACCAACCCAGATACCTGCATCCAGAACTCCTGCTTGCTGCGTAAGGGGTTCCACCTGTGCATATAAACTTTTTGCAGGTTCGATTCGGGTACTGGTCTTTTCACCTGGTAAAAGAATAGGTACCGGAATCCATGCTTTATAAGCTGGTTTTCCCATACCATTTTTTAATCTGTCTAATAAGTTATCCACTGCCCGTTGTTTCGATTCCATGGCATCTTCATGGGGTGCCAACCTGTAACAGGTCATTAAATCGGTCTGTTCGGCCAGGCGCAAAGACACATTCCCATGCAAATCCATGCAGGTTGATATAATCGTTTCGGGGCCAACCAGCTCCCTTACTTTAATGATAAAATCACCTTCCGGGTCATCCAGCCCCTCCACACTCATCGCCCCATGAATATCAAAAAACAATCCGTCATAAGGCAGGTTGGCCTTAAGTAAGTCCAATGTTTTATTGACCAAGGATTCATAGGCTTCTTTGGTGACGATACCCCCCGGCAGAGCATGTCCTTTTAAGGCTGGAAACCAATTGGCATCTTCAAAATAAGAGCTATCAGAAAAGAAGGGATAGATGGAAAACACAGCATTTCCTGTTTTAGCATGAAAAGCTGCTTCAGTGGTTTTGGCCGGTGAGAAGGTACTTGATTCAATGGCCAGGCCCGCAATGGCTATACGTGGTAGTTGACCATTTTCGTGACTCTTATTCTTTGGGGAATTACAACTTACAAAAAAACTGACTACTAATACCAGGAAAATCCTCTTTTGAAAACGCATACCTTCAGTTTTAAAAGTTAATTAATTGCGCAAGAAACTCTAAGGTAAGGATTTTTGGGGATTCGCTACAACTTCTATTTTGAAAAGTCAAGCAATAGCTACTGGCTTTATAATTTAATCTATTCCATTAACTTCTTTTGATAAACTTTCAAGCAAATCTTTGGGTTTAATATACTTTTTCTTCATATCCTTCACCCCAACCAAATATCCTAAATGAATATCTTCTAGTTTTTGATAATCTATACTATCCACTGATTCTGCAATAGCAAAATGATACTCCAGATTATATTTAATCTGGTTCATATGTGCTAACATGCTTCTACTATTAGTGGCAATAATATCAATTGAATCATCAAGTTCAAATCGTGACTCCAAACTTTCATAACCATTACGTTTTAAGAAAGATGACACTTTTTCTTGTAATTGCAGAACGGCCTTATTAAGTGATTTACCAGGGATTAAAATGGTTATATAAGTTGGATAATGTAAAAATTGCACTGCAAATTTACCTGGTTTTAGTAAAGACACCATTGAAGCATACCATTCACCCGGCAAATTATCTTCAGGATTGACTAAATCCTTAACTGGCTTAACTCCTGAAACTTTAAGTAATTTTGCAGTAGCTCTAATTTTCATTTATTGATTTCATTTTCCTACAAACAAGATAAAAATAATAATTTCCATGCCACTAAATCTCAGATTCATTCGTTTTGGCTGGTGGCTTAGGTCTTGCTTAATGACCTGTACCAGCCTCAATAATGCCCATCTTTTCAAAACCCTCCTTATAAAATCAACAAGAGAAATTCCTTGCAAAAACCGCGGCGCATTGAACTCGCGGGATGTAAGGCCTACATGACTGGGTGCTGTGCACCGTATGAAGGCCTATTTATTGTACACCGTTATATTCTTCCGAATTATGAAACATTATGAATATCTAACTCTTGGTTTTCAATGGCTTTAATGTATTCCATTTCTCCAGGGTATTCTTTTTTTAATTGTTCGAATAATTGTTTGGCTTTATTATCCTGTCCAAGCTTCCTTAAAATAAATCCAATATTAAGTCGTTCTAATAAAAGCAGGTCTTTATCAGGCTTATTTTTTTCAATACGTTTTTGATAGGTTTCTAATGCTTTTTGATATATAATTTTAGCTGAGTCATTTTGGTCCATTCTTTCATAATTCATTGCAACCATGACATAACCTTCTGCATAGTCTTCTTTAAAATCAAAGATCTGTCTGATAACAGTATTTGATTCTTTTAATTTCTTTTGGCTAACCAAGAATTCAGCTTTTGTTCCATAAAACAGATAGTTTCTTGGTGCAAGTTTTAAGGCCAAGTCAATTTTACTGAGTGCTGCTTCAAAATCTTTCTCTACTGAAAATGGGGAACATAATTCAATAGCCTGTCTTTGTAAATCCAGAGCAATTAATCTTTTACCAATAATAAATGTTGGAATTAATGCTATTAAGAAGATTATTAGAATTGTTTTTTTTCCTTTATTAATTTTTATCATTAATTCACCTTTTTTGTGCGATCTGGGAATGGTATACAACGGTCAGGCTATGAAGCGTTGGCTTGTGTTGCACCTGCGGCAAGCCTATGCTTTATTAGCTAATAAAGCATAGGCTTTAATCTTCCTTTGAGTATGTTGTGAAAATATTATCAATCTTTTCATTTAAGAAATCGCACTGCTTTTCTGCAATATATTCATAATATGACATACACTGAATATGTGGAACATTATTTCCTAATTTATTCAACCAAAAACAATCTCCAATTGAAGTAGCAATTCCCTTGCTTAATAAAAATCTCATGTATTTATTAGTTGTTTCGTAACTAGCAACATGAGAAAAACCGCAAATATCTTTATAAAAGCCATCCTCATCTTTTTCAATTTTGGTGTTTGCAATAAAATCATCAGCAAATATTGTCGCAAGTTCCGAACATTCTGTAATTATTGACTTAATTTTATTCTTCTCATCATCACTGATTACCTCATAAGAATGTGTGTAAAAAGTATCACTTGGGAGGTCTTCAATACGTGTTAATGAATTATTGTCAAGATATTTAATTGCGTTGTCAATTATCAAGTACCTAATTTTGTTGCAAAATTCTTCGCCACCCTTAGAATAGCTACAGTCTAATTGCTTTTGTACTATCATTTGCATTTCTTGAGCTTCTTCTTCTGTTTTCAGAATGATAATTGCTTCCGAGAATAGAAAATCAGAAAACACATTAATTCCCCATGTAAGATAAGTATTAAAAACACTATCGTCTCTAACACTAAAATCTCTCTTCTCATAATCACATTTCACTCTCCATTCTCTTTCATGAGTCCAATCTGTGCCATTTATTAAATCAAGCTTTACATATCTATATTGTTCTTTATAAGGCAATATGTCAGGTGGTAAAATTCTCTTAATATAATCTTCAAATTTAAATGTGTTTTCATCTGATAATCCTGAAATCACTGGTCTTCCTTTGTTTTCAAAAACATCTTTTTTTAACAATGCAATTCCATACTCAGTAAATCGATATCTGTCATCTCTATCTTTTACATATTGAATAAAGTTTATTAATGGCATCTCGGTAAAACAAACAACTGGGTCTCCACCATAAATAGTTGCTTTTCCATTTCGAAAAGAGCGACTGGCTCTTAGACCACCTTCCTCAATGATATTAATTAAACTTTCATATTCATCGTAAATTTCTCCATCTTCTCTTAGAGGATAATACAATTGTTCATCCTCATTATCTTGAGGAATATCTGTACTATCAGGTCTTCTAACGCTATGAATTAAATATTTCGAAATATCTGTTCTCATTTTTGTGCAGTATCTTTTCTTGCCTTGTGCATATTACTTATGTATGGTTAAAACATTCATTATACTTCGGCTATATAAGATGTACATACCCCACCAAAATCAAGAAGTATACTCACTTGACCACCCAAGCAATTATCCGGTGCATTGTACCGAAATGGCGCCCCAAGTTAGCCATTACTAAACAGAAAAAATATCCATTTTCGGCAAAAGTGATTTGTCCTGTTTTTTTTAATAACCACGGATTACACAGATTATCACAGATTTCATGTTTTCCAACGGAAAACAATCCGTGTAATCTGTGTAATCTGTGGATAAGAATACAACATATCGCAAGTTCAAATTATCGATACAGATGTCAAGCTGTATTGTAAACACATCCCACTCACCCGTATTTTTATCCCGGTGACCCGTAAACGTGAAAACATGACCCGGATAAACGTCCCGGTCTCTCGTATTTTTATCCCGCTCATTGGGACGATTATCCCGGTC
>JAEINY010000356.1 GCA_016342595.1 Marinilabiliaceae bacterium | reverse complement strand
AGCACTAATAAAACGTTTCATGCCTTAAAAATAATAAAATTAGTGTTTGCTGCTAAGTCCGACAGGCTGCTAGTAAGTGACTTTGAGGCCGCGAGTGTTGATGGTACACCAAGTTCTTACTCAACTCAATTAAGTTCGGCTGCCATTTGGGGTAGTGGCACTGGAGCCACCTTTACCCTATCTATGGAAAATGATGACGAGATTGTCATATATTCAGGTAACTCTAACCTAATTATTAATAACGGAGCAGAAACTACTGGTTACGTCGTCACAATCTTCAACCTGATCGGCCAGTCTGTATTTGAAACAAATACATATCTGAGCCAGGGCATAAACACCATTGCACTAAATGGTGTTACACCTGGTTTTTACATTGTAATGCTACAAGGCCCCAATACCCAAATAAACCAAAAAGTCTTGATAAAATAAGTTTACAACTTACAATTATTTTAAAACAAAACTTAAAGTTACTTCGACACAATTCCTAAGACTTGCACTCTATTCAGTGCCTGACTAAAAAAAACGTTGTTAGTCAGACACTGAATTAGCTGAATCAATTCAATCCTTTCATAGATAACTGAATGCGCTTACGGGCTTTATCCACCTCCAATACGCGTACCTGAACATGCTGGTGCAATTTCACAATTTGATTGGGATCGCTGATGAATTGATCGGCCAGCTGAGAAATATGCACCAAGCCATCCTGCTTCACCCCGACATCCACAAAAGCGCCGAAATTAGTAATGTTGGTAACGATGCCCGGCAACGTCATGCCCTCGTTTAAATCATCGATGGAACGAATATCAGGGGCAAACTCAAATACCTGAATCATTTTTCGCGGATCACGCCCCGGTTTATCCAACTCATTCATAATGTCGGTGAGGGTAGGTAAACCAATCTTTTCAGTGACATAAGCACTCAACTGAATTTTATCACGTAAGGTTTTATCCTGAATCAGGTCCTGCACTGTACAGCCTAAATCAGCTGCCATTTTTTTCACAACAGCATAGGATTCCGGGTGAACGGCTGAATTATCCAGTGGATTTTCAGCATCCGGAATACGCAGGAAACCGGCACTTTGCTCATAAGCTTTAGCTCCCAAACGGGCTACTTTTTTCAGTTGTTGACGGGTACTAAAAGCCCCGTTTTCAGCTCTGAAGTTGACAATGTTTTGAGCCAATTGTGGCCCTAAGCCAGACACATAAGTCAACAGATGTTTACTGGCGGTATTGAGATTCACGCCCACCTGATTCACACACGACTCCACTACCACATCCAAAGATGATTTCAAACGCGTTTGATCCACATCGTGCTGATATTGCCCAACACCAATAGACTTGGGATCAATTTTCACCAACTCAGCCAAAGGATCCATCAAACGACGACCAATGGAAACAGCTCCGCGTACTGTCACATCGTATTCCGGAAATTCCTCGCGGGCCACTTTACCGGCTGAATAAACAGATGCACCATCCTCACTCACGACAAATACCAGCACATCCTTTTTAAACTTCACCCTGCGGATAAATGCCTCTGTCTCGCGCGACGCTGTTCCGTTACCAATGGCAATTGCATCAATGCGGTAAGCATCTACCAATGAATCTACTTTTTTATAAGCCAGGGTTGTTTGGTTTTGTGGCGGATGGGGATAAATAGTTTCGTTATGCAATAAGTTACCCTGAGCATCCAAACACACTAATTTACATCCTGATTTAAACCCTGGATCCAAAGCCAACACACGCTTCTGCCCCAAAGGAGCAGCCAGTAATAGCTGACGCAGGTTTTCAGTAAATACACGAATGGCTTCTGTATCCGCTTTCTCTTTGGACAGGTTCGTAAACTCCGTCTCAATGGAAGGAGCCAATAAACGTTTGTAGGCATCTTCGATGGCATCGGCCACCTGATCAGAAGAAGCTGAATCGCCTTTTAGAAAGAAACGATCCAGGCGCTCCAGGCTACGATCGGCTTCGGGAGCAATGGCTAATTTCAGAAAACCTTCTTTCTCCCCGCGTCGCATGGCCATCAATCGGTGCGATGGACACTTCTTTAAGGGTTCACTCCAATCGAAGTAATCTTTATACTTAGCTCCTTCTTCTTCCTTTCCTTTCACTAATTTGGAAACAATTACCGCTTCGCGCTCAAAAACCGATCGTACAATCTCACGCCCTACCTGATGTTCGTTGATCCACTCAGCAATAATATCACGCGCTCCCTTCAATGCTTCAGCTACATCACTCACGTCACTTTTCACAAAAGCTTCTGCTCGTCCTTCCGGATCCCGCTCGTATTGCTTCATCAATACCTTCGCCAAGGGCTCTAAACCTTTTTCACGTGCTTTAACTGCCCGTGTTTTACGCTTGGGTTTATAAGGGAGATAAATGTCTTCGAGCAAGGTAGCATCAAAGGTATTTTCAATTTTGGCTTTTAGCTCATCAGTGAGTAAATCTTGTTCAGCAATGGTTTTGAGAATGGTTGCCTTTCGCTTCTCAATCTCCTGCAGTTTTTCGTAGCGCTCTTTGATGGATGCAATAGCTACTTCATCCAGACTACCCGTCATCTCTTTCCGGTAACGGCTAATGAAAGGTACAGTACCCCCTTCATCTAATAATTGCAATGTATTTTGAACACCGCTTGATGCCAGCTTCAGCTCATCGGCTATGATTTTAACAAATAAGTTTTCCATGTGGATCGGTACTTAGAATAAATCTTTAATGCGAAAATAACATTTATTCCCGAACAGGATGCAAGAAAAACCCCCGGGGATTTATTAATCCCGGGGGTAGTATAATCATGTTATTTACTTTCAGTCTTTGGCTTATCTCCTCCACCTGGTTTCTTTCGAAATCCCTTTCCTTTCGGTTTGCCTTTGGGTTTGCCACCCCACTTTTTACGACCACTTTTAAATTTCCCGGGATTGTATTCAGGCGCTTCACCTAATTCTGCTGGCAGAGGGACTTTGAAAATATCCTTTTCAATTAATTTCTCAATGCTATGGAAGTCGGTCACCTCTTTCTCGTTGATAAAGGTTAACGCGACACCTTCGGTCTTGGCTCTGGCCGTACGCCCCACCCGGTGGACATAATCTTCCGCATCACGTGGCACATCGAAGTTAATCACCAGATCAATCTTTTCGATATCAATCCCACGGGCAATAATATCAGTAGCTACTAATATTTGCAAATTACGGTTTTTAAACTCTCGCAACACATTTTCCCGTTCCGACTGATCTAGATCGGAATGAATATCTTTAGCATTAAATCCATTTTTAACCAGGGACCGGGTAATCTCTTTCACCTTAAGCTTAGTGGATGAAAACACAATGATACTGGATAGTTCTTTGCCTTTCAACAGAGAATTCACCAACGGAATCTTCTGCGTATCATACACCATGTAAGCGGCTTGCAGTATCCCCTCTGCTGGTTTACTGATGGAAATGCTCACTTCTTCCGGTTCCTTGAGAATTTCTCTGGCCAAATCACGAATTTTCGGTGGCATGGTGGCAGAGAACATCAGTGTCTGACGCTCTTTAGGCAGGTGGCTCACGATCTGTTTGATGTCTTCCACAAATCCCATGTCGAGCATGCGATCTGCTTCATCTAATATCAAATGCTGTACCTGATCCATCTTCACATAACCCATGGTTAAATGTTGAATCAAACGGCCTGGTGACGCGATAACAATATCAGCTCCTGTAATTAAAGCATTCTTTTGACGTGCCCACTCCCCAGAGTCATTACCACCATAAATAGCTGTGGATGATACATCCAGAAAATATCCAAAGCCCTCCATTTGCTGATCGATTTGAATGGCCAATTCACGGGTTGGTACCAATACCAAGGTATTAATACCCTTGTGTCCTTTCCGTACAATTTTATCCAGCACAGGTAACAAGTAGGCTGCGGTCTTGCCAGTCCCGGTTTGTGCACAAGCAATCAAATCCTTATCCTTCATAATAATGGGGATCGTCATCTGTTGCACGGGCGTGGCTTTCTCGAATCGCATGGCGGTTAAACCATCGAACACTTCATCTGTAAAATTAAAATCTTTAAATTCCAAGAGCGTCAAATTAGCTATAAGATACTACACTACATATAACACCAATCCTTTAAGGTATTCTCCTTCGGGATGGTAAATATTCACCGGATGATCCGCTGGTTGCGTCATCTGGTGCAAAATACGTACCTGACGCCCTGCCTTGGCAGCTGCCGCGAACACCATGGTACGAAACTGTTCTTTTGAAACCACTTGCGAACAAGAGAACGTAAATAAAATGCCACCTGGCCTGATTTGTTCAAAGGCTTTGGCATTTAAACGCCGGTAACCTTGTAAAGCATTCTTCAAGACATTGTGATGCTTAGCAAAGGCTGGTGGATCCAATATAATCAAATCGTATTTATCTTTGATCTTACCCAGATACTTGAAAGCATCCTCAGCAAATGATTCGTGTCGCTGATCACCCGGAAAATTCATTTCCACATTATCGTCAGTGATTTGAATGGCCCTTTCTGAACTATCTACTGAATGCACCAGTTTGGCTCCTCCGCGCATGGCATAGAAAGAAAACCCACCGGTATAACAAAACATATTCAGCACTTCACGACCTTTACTGTATTGCTGCAGCAAGGCACGATTATCACGTTGATCAACGAAGAATCCGGTTTTCTGACCTTTCTCCCAATCCACATGAAACTTTAATCCGTTCTCAACAGCTACTTTCTCCAAGGTGCGTCCAAACACATACCCGTTTTCAGGTTCAACATCCGCTTTATAAGGCAATGTACCTTCCGATTTATTATAAACCGCTGTTAGTTCATCGCCGTATACTTCTTTCAATATTTGTAAAATGGTATCCTGAATCAAATACATACCTACTGTATGCATTTGCACCACGGCGGTACCATTATAAAAATCAATAATTAAACCTGGTAATCCATCCCCTTCAGCATGTACCAAACGGTAAGCATTAGTAGATTCATTACCTGCCAAACCGATTGCTTTACGCATATCGTAGGCTTGTTGAATTTTCTCTTTCCAGAAATCATAATTGGCTTCGCGTTTCTCAAAAGACAAAACACGAACCGCAATGGATCCTAC
>JAEINY010000355.1 GCA_016342595.1 Marinilabiliaceae bacterium | reverse complement strand
CTGAGCCTGAATTTCCCCTATGCCAGCAACAACTAAGCTTTGCTTTCGAATGAGGTTTAAAAATGGGAGATGGTCAAATAAAATATACTCCCCTGAATTAAAGTCGCCACAATCTATTTCAAGTGTATTGTCTCCCGCACTTAATTGCTCATAAGATACTATCTTTGCTAACTTATCAGGGTTGCGGCATTTGTCATAAGTTGGAGCTCCAGATCATTGCATCGCTTGCCTGAAAGGTACGGGAATGTATTTCATTCCAGCTTTGGCCATTATCGGTTGAGTATTCCACTTTAAAAGTAAAAGGTTCACCATGCATCGATACCTTCTTGTGCCAAAATGTTAAAATACCGGCACCTTTGTCCCCCGAAGGTGCCATGGTTGTTGAAGATGAATATTTAAGCCAAAGGGAATTGAATCAGGTTTTTACAAATTCTGAATCTGCCTGAAATTTCCAGTTTTGAAGTTGTCTCCCTGGAATGCATATTGTTCCCAGCTTGTCTGTAACAGGAGTTGTGAAATCATACTGTGTATTATTTGTAACCCCCGCTGGGAAATGATTTTCGGGTTCAAAACTTGTGTTTGACACTAATTCCTGCGCATTCCCCAGTGCAATAGTCTATATCAATATTCCTAAAGTGATAAAGTTTCTCATAAATATAAATGTTGGTTAATTTTCAATCATTCTAATTTGATTTAAGCTTGTTTAAACGTTCAAAAACTAGCTGTACATATCGGATGAGGAGTTGCTAAGTGAAAAGTTTCAGGCTAATTTTCGGTAAACACTAGCTATTGTTTTTTTACTATTGACAATCCATTCCAAGAATAAAAAGGTTGACCACTGCAGGATGCAATTCAAGGTTTTGTTTGAATAGGGTGATTAGTATTGAAAAAACACAACAAAATTGGTCAGGGTATCATTAAATAGACTCGTCAGATCAGGCGTATAGGTTATTTGTGATGATTGTTGCTTTGTGTTATGTATGATTTAAATACATTTGTGTGCGTTATTTTGAAAAAAAATCATGGATCATGGATGCTGATAAGTTGTTGTATGAAATTACGGTGAAGGATAATGAAGCTGCCTTTAAAGTTTTATTTGAGGAATATTATCCAATATTGTGCCTATTTTGTAAACGGTTCATACAGGATATGGAAACCCGAGAAGATATTGTACAAGGAGTGTTTGCATCCATTTGGGAACAAAGAAGAATGCTGAAAGTAACTAGTTCTATTCGGAATTACTTAATTACAAGTGCTCGTAATGCCTGTGTTAATTATCTGCAGCGATCCAGTAGATTACAGAGTACTGATTTTTCCTACGTGGAAAATATTCCGATATATGCCAGAACCGCCGGAGATGATCTGTTATCATTGAACGAATTAGAACAATTACTGGATCATGCCTTATCGAAACTTCCTGAAGAATACCGGTTAGTTTATGAGATGAGTCGGGTAGAAAAGAGGAGAAATGCTGATGTAGCTCACCATCTTGGTGTTTCAGAAAAGACAGTTGAGCGACGTAAGAAAAGTATTGAAATGTTTTTGAGAAAAGAATTAAAAGATTTTTTACCATTATTGACTTTGTAGTTTTCTTGTACTTCCTCTATGTCGATCAGTTTTTAGAGTATGGACTAATTATTAGGTTGTGAGTGTGTTGTGAGTTGTTTGTTTGACTGGTTTATTAAATTATTTGGTACCTATTCCTGTTTTATAAATCCTGAATGTTAAAATATTTAGATTTTTTTAAAAAAAAGAAAATTCTTCTGTCTGTTTTTTGATTTGGACTTGTCTAGTTAATAAATAAGCATGGCGTGAAAAGGGATAATCGGACAATAGAAGATAGTTTAATAAGGTTCTGCAAGGGGACTTGTTCGGAAGAGGAAGCTCTGTGGATCCGGAAAGAAGTACAAGAATCCTTTGAGTTGCAGGATCGAGTTGAGGAGATCAGGAAGATTATTGCATTAGAAGAGGATATTTCGGAATATAGGATCTATGATGTAGGGAATGCCTTTTTGCGAACAAGGCAACGAATTGGATTAATAAAGGGAAAGGGAAATCTGTTAAGATTTGTTTCGAGATATGCTGCTGCCATATTAGCTCCATTCATGGTCATGTCGGCGATATTTGCTTATTTATATTTTTCCGGATATAATCAACCTGTCTCTTTTGCCGAGATTACTACCCCGGTTGGTACTATTATGCGATATGAGTTACCTGATCAATCCATCGTTTGGCTAAATGCAGGAAGTAAATTGCGTTTTCCTTCACGTTTTGCTACGAAGTCGCGAGAGGTTGAGTTGTGGGGAGAAGGTTTTTTTGAGGTGAAAGCCAATAAGAAAAGGCCGTTTTATGTTCATACTGCCAGTGGTTTAACGGTCTATGCATATGGGACTAAATTTAATGTTAATTCTTACGATGATGATGGTTTTATTGAAACAGTGCTGGAGTCGGGATGTGTGAATGTGATTTCGCCGGATGCAAAAAAGACGGTGGTACTTAAACCGGGAGAAAGGGCACTCTTTAATAAAGCCAGACAACAACTTGAGGTAGAGCCAACGCGAGTGCCCGATAAACTGGCATGGCGTGAAGGGAAGCTCGTATTCAGGAATGTGCCACTGGAGGTGGTCCTCAAGAAACTGGCGCGACATTATAATGTGGATATTGAATTGATTAATGATACCGATAAGAAGTATTTGTATCGGGCAACCTTTGACCGCGAGAGTATTTATCAAATTTTGGATTACCTCAAGCTTTCTGCTCCATTGGAATGGAAGTATACCAGGTCGGAGCAAAGGGATGATAGTTCGTTTACCCGGCGCTCAATCAGAGTGCAGGTGAAGAGTGCCCCTGAATAAATAATTTTATTGGTGGAATGATGTATCGTTCATGACTGTGGAGGATCAGTAGTAGTAAAAATCACATAATATTTTATTAGTATGAGAAGTAGAGGGCTTGTAAAAAGCTTTAAGGCTATGATAGTGTCTTTTATCGACGGTCTTAGTGTCAGTAGAATTATGATGGTGGCTGTGTTTTGTGCCTTGACTCACTGGTCAGTAGCAGGTGTCGCTCAGGAAAAAGTGAAGCTCACCCTTGGTATGAAAAATGTTACCATGGAAACGGTCATTGATCGGATAGAGCAATTGACAGGTTATGCATTTCTTTTTCAAGGGGATGTGTTAGATGTCAGTGAAAAGGTATCAGTTGATTGGAACGAAACAGCTTTAAATGAAGTGTTGAATAACCTGGTTGAAGAGCGTAATGTGAAATTCGTAATTGCCAATAAACAGATTATTTTATCTAAAAAAGGAGAACAGCCGAAGCGAACGGTTCATGGACTGGTGACTGATCAGCATGGAGAACCCATAGTGGGGGCCACAGTGGTGGTTAAAGGTAATTCATCGGTTGGTACCATAACCGATTTTAACGGCCGGTTTAATCTGGTGATTGAGGAAGAGAATGCGCAGCTGATGGTTTCATTTATTGGAATGAAGCAGCAGATTATAGAACCTGATTTCTCTGAGAGCATGGAGATCGTTCTGGAAAATGATAATACCAAATTAGATGAAGTTGTTGTAACAGCCATGGGGATTGAGCGCAAAGCGAAGTCTCTGACCTATGCCACACAGACAATCAGCAATAAAGACATTACACGGGCAAAGGATGCTAACTTTATTAACGCATTGCAGGGAAAAGCAGCCGGATTGGTCATTACACCCAATGCTGGTGGCGCTGGTAGCGCATCTAAAATATTACTACGTGGTAATAGTTCGATTGAAGGTAATAACTCCCCGCTGATTGTTGTGGATGGTATCCCAATGAATAATAGTGTTGAGGGGCAGTTTGATGCGAAATCAGGTGGTTACAACATGGCTTATGCCGCTGCGTCAGAAGGGAGTGATGCGTTGTCAAACATTAACCCTGATGACATTGCCAGTATTACGTTATTGAAAGGCGCTAATGCAGCTGCATTATACGGAAGTGCAGCTGCCAATGGAGTTATTATCGTGAAGACCAAACAAGGGCGTGAAGGTGCTATTCGTGTTGATGTGTCATCAAGCACTATGTTCGAAACACCATTGGTTTTGCCGCAATTGCAGGATCATTTTGGAGGTGCGATTATTGATGGTCAATTGTCAGGACGGTCGTGGGGAAAGAAGATTTCTGATCAAACACCTGGCGAAAATGTAATAGATGGTGTTGCCGGTTACTCAGGGAATGATATCAGTAAGTTTTTTGATGTGGGTTCTAATTTTACCAATTCAGTGGCCCTAAGTGGTGGATCTGAAAAGGTGCAATCGTATTTCTCTTTTGCCAATACCACGGCGAACGGGATGGTTCCAAATAATAAATTTCAGCGTAACAGTTTTACTGCCAGACAGACTTATAAGTTTTTAAATGATGACCTTAAGTTGGATGTGTCGGCCAATTACATCAATCAAAAGACTAATAATCGAATTGGTGGAGGAACCGTTTATAATCCGTTGTACAACCTCTATTTAGCGCCTCGTAACATCGACATGGATTATTACAAAAATAATTATGAGGCTGAAGGGGAGTGGATGGCCAATCCCATTAAAATTATTCCTAAATACACCGGAGGTATTGGTCGTCCCGAGTATTGGAAGACTGATTTAGCACTCAACGGACCACAACAGGTCTGGTTTCAGGGACGAGGCGTACCAGCAGCTAATAATCCTTATTGGTTAACAAACAGGCTTGCAGGTGAGGAGGTCATGAATCGTATTTATGGGACACTGGCTCTTTCCTATCGTATCAACGACACGTTTAATGTGCAAAGCCGGGTTAACTACGACCGGTCGGAGATTAACGGGGATACCAAGCGGTATGCTACTTTAGTCGATCCCACAGGTCAATACATCGACAGAGGTGATTATGCCTGGTATAATAAGAAAAGAAATGAATTGTTCGCCGACTTTTTACTAAACTATCATCAGATATGGAATGAGGATTTAACAGCCTCTGCTACATTGGGTGGTAGCTTGAATAAATCGGATGGTAACTCCTTCTGGATGCGCAATTATGGGGCTTCTTCAGTTCCCTATTACGATAATGAGGATAATTTACCAACTACTATTAACGT
>JAEINY010000354.1 GCA_016342595.1 Marinilabiliaceae bacterium | reverse complement strand
AAAAACTGTTTGATTCCGTCTTAGAACTCATAGGTTTTTGGGAACCAAAATCCATGAAGTTCTTGAACGGAAGAGTTCATTAAATGCCTTTTTCTATGTTCTCCCCATTTGGGGAGATCCCGGTTTACCGGGAAAGGGGCTTTCCGCCGTAATGTAATCGTTTAGCGTCCATTGCAATTGAGCGGCGGCCTTTTTTGTTTACTTTTTTTGGCTGTTGAAAAAAAGTAATCCCGGTTCACCGGGAGAGCACTTATATGAAAAGAGTTGATTCTGTGTTATAGTAGTTTAAAGTGTGAAAATATAAATAGGTAAAAATAAATACTATAATTCATTGTTTGTACCACTAGCCAAATTTTCACCCTTCTCTTCCGGGAAGTAAGGGCATCTACTTGAATTTATGGCCATCCTTCCTGGGATCAACGGCTATCTACTCAAATTTATGGGCTTGGCTCCCTGGTCTGAATGGGTATCTACGCCAATAAATGGTCATCTTTTCCGGGAAGTAAGGGGGGCTACGCAAATAGATGAGCTTATTTCTCGTGAGGTATAGCTATCTACTTTAATTTTTATGCATGTTCTTAAGCAGGATGGCTATCCATTCAAGGTTATCATCCTTACTTTGGAGTGAACCTGGCTATAAAATGGAAGGATACGCATCCCAAGGGTGGGATTATCGATTTATGCTATCGTTGGCATTCCTTTGTGGGATAGATTCTGGCATTTCTTTTATGTATATATATGCAGACAGAGGGCTGAAATTGCATATAATATGCAAAAGATGCTTAATTTATCACATTGTAAGTAAATAATTATTACCTTTGTAGTGCATAATGAAAAGTTATATGCATGCATTTATTCTTCATATGGAGTAGATGCATTTTTTCTGCGATATTAAATGTTAGGGGTTAATCAACAGAAGGTATGCCTGAAATAAAAAAGATCAAATTGGTGTTGGAAGACGGAACAGTCTTCGAAGGGAAATCATTCGGATGTCATAAATCAGTGGCTGGTGAGGTTGTGTTTAATACTGCCATGACCGGATATCCTGAAAGTTTGACGGATCCATCCTATGAAGGACAAATATTGGTGTCGACCTATCCGTTAATCGGGAATTACGGGGTGCCAAAAGACGACAAGGAAGATGGGATTCCCAAGTTCTATGAGTCCGATCGCATTCATATCTCCGGCCTGGTTATTTCAGATTACTCCTTTGAGTACAGCCATTGGAATGCTGAGAACAGCTTACGTGAATGGTTAATAAAAAATGAAGTACCAGGAATTTTTGATGTGGATACTCGGGCATTAACCAAGGTATTGCGCGAGAAAGGAGCCATGCTCGGTAAAATCGAAGTGGACGAACAGCCGGTCGAATTCCATGATCCTAACACGGATAACCTCGTTGCCAGGGTCAGCATCAATGAGAAAAAGGTATATGGGAATGGTAAGCACAAGGTAGTATTGGTGGATACCGGTGCTAAATACAATATTCTGCGTTGTTTGTTGAAACGTGACACCACTGTTATTCGGGTGCCATGGGATTACGATTTCACGCAGGAAGATTACGATGGGGTTATGCTTTCCAATGGGCCTGGTGATCCACAAATGTGTGAAGTAACAGTTAAGCATATTCAGAAAGCCATGGAGATTGGCAAGCCTATCTTTGGTATTTGTCTGGGTAATCAGTTGCTGGGCATTGCTTCTGGTGCATCAACCTATAAATTAAAGTATGGGCACCGCGCTCACAATCACCCCGTCATAAAAGTAGGGACAGATACCTGCTATATCACCAGTCAGAATCATGGTTTTGCCATTGATAATGATTCTTTAAGTGACGACTGGGAGCCTTTGTTTGTGAATATCAATGACAAGACGAATGAAGGGATTCAGCATAAAACCAAGCCATTCTTCTCAACTCAGTTTCACCCGGAGGCTTCAAGCGGCCCCACAGATACTGAGTATTTGTTCGATGAGTTCATCGGACGAATTGAGAAAAGTAAAGAATAAATGACTCTCAGATAATTATTTAGTTGTAAAAGGTTCGGTCAGAAAATGATCGGACTTTTTTTTTGTACCAAATATCTTAAGGTAATTATGACAGGCACTTATGTTATCTTATAAATGGTTGAAGTCGTTCGTCTGATCCATGGTTGCTGGAAATGTTCCACATGAAACATTATTAAACGGTGATGATAATATGAGATATCACCATTATTTCAATCTAAAGCTATAAAAGAGGCTTACACCCATCCATGAATTTCGGCGCTCAGCTTCAGTGCCTTCTGTTTTATTGTTGCTCATCACCGTAAAATGGTAACGGTATTCAATACCGATTTTACTCTTCTTAAAAGCTTTGTTGTAGCCCAGTCCACCGCACAAACCAAAAACTGATTTCCGTTCAACCGGTCCGAATTCAGAACTACCGCTCTCATTAATCAAGAAGGACATTTCAGGTCCCAGGTTGATGAAGATGTGCGAAGGTTTATGCCCGATGTAGAAGTGTGATAAGAGTGGTATGGAAATGTAGTCCAATTTCACTTCATCACCGTTGACCATCTTATAGCCCAGTTGATCATAGTTTGCTTCGGCAATGATACCCAGGTTTTTTTCGCCTACATATTTATAAAAGAAGCCGGCATGGTAGCCTTGTAAGAATGTGCCTGCGATGAGTTTGCTCTCATTTTGATCATAGGTTGAAATAGTGGAAAAGGTTGCCCCACCTGAAATACCAATCTCTTTTCGAGTAGACCAATCATCTTGTGCATAAGCGGCAAAATGGATAGCACAGATGAAAGCAAGGGTAGATATAGCGAATTTAAAACGTCTCATGTCTGATTTCTTATAAGGCTTCAAAGCTATAAAAAAGATTACAATTGCTATGGCAGCTATGTGTGTAATCTGACCAGGATTTAGTTGAATTCAAAAGTATAATCATTTTCAACTATATGGAGGCATTTCACCATTCTCTTCAAGGCAACCCGTTTCAGGTTGTTGATGGATTTCTTATCTTGCCCGCTGAAATTTTTTGAACTATGCATGAGGATTTAAAAAAGGCTGTTGAGGTGCTTCGTGAAGGTGGTCTGATACTGTACCCCACTGATACTATCTGGGGCATTGGCTGTGATGCGACGAATAAAGAAGCTGTGAAGCGTGTGTATGATTTAAAGCAACGGCACGATTCCAAGAGTATGTTAGTGTTATTGGATAACGTGGCTAAATTGCCCGGGTACATTGATGAAATACCGGATGTGGCCTATGATATGATGGAATTCACCAATAAGCCACTGACCATTATTTTTGATGGAGCTAAAAACTTGGCGGATAATCTGCTGGCAGAGGATGGCAGCATCGGTATTCGGATTACTTCAGAAGCGTTTTCGCAACAGTTATGCGGACGGTTTAAGAAGCCATTGGTTTCTACTTCGGCCAATGTGAGTGGCGAATCATCCCCTCAGAATTTTTCGGAAATTTCGGATGTCATTAAACAAGGGGTTGATTTTATTGTCTCTTTCCGGCAGGAGGAGATGAAGAACCCAGCGCCATCCAGCATTATTAAATTGGGAAAAGGGGGCGAAGTAACCATTATCAGAGAATAACTATGGAGCAAAATACAGTTTTTCAGCATGAAACATCTGTTCAAATTCGGTTTAACGATATTGATTTGATGGGGCATGTCAATAATGCGACGATTCAGGAATATTTTGATTTGGGACGCATGCATTACCTGCGTCAGATTTTTGGGGAGCGTTTGTTTATTAATGCGGATACCTTAATTATTGCATCCATCACTACCGATTTTATGGTACCTGTTTTGTTACTGGATCAGGTAGCTGTTAGAACGGCTGTGGTACACATCGGTAACAAGAGTCTGAAAATGGAGCAGCAAATAGTGGATGTTGCAAATGACACCGTTAAAGTGATTTGTCGATCGGTAATGGTGGGGGTGAATAAAGACACTGGTAACGCCACTCCCATTGTGCAAGAGTGGCGTGATGCGATTGGTCAGATGGAACAACGGACGTTTTAGTCCATGTCAATAAGACCTTCGGGGAGATCGAATAAGATCTCTCTTTTTTTATCATCCATTCCTTGAATAAAATCATCAGTGATGGGAATGAGTAATTCTTTTTCTCCTTTTTTAACCTCGAACAGTGGATTTTTGGAAATATCCATGATGCCGGTGATTTCACCCAATTCACCCATCGTCACATCATAGGCTTGGTAGCCGATCAGTTGATAGGTAGAGAATTGTTCCGGCTCACTTTCTTCTTCCTCCACGCCAGGTACATAAACAGGGCTGTTGATATAGCGGGCTGCCTTTTTTTCGTCACTCAGGCCTTCCAGTTTGATTAATACATCATTTTGATTCTTTTCACGTGCTTCTTCCAGGAGAAAAGGGACCAAACCACCATCTATGTCCAGGAATAAAAACTCCTCATCAATGCAATCAATGGTTAAGCCATCAAATAGGCGCAACGTCATTTCTCCTTGGATACCATGTGTTTTTACAATTTCGCCTACCGAACGGCACGTTTCTTTTTCAATCATCTCCTTCTGTTTTCGAGGGTGTAATGTATACTAATGCTCCGCACAAAGGTAGTGAGATTATTTATTCATTTGTTATAAGGCATTCGAGCATATTTATTGGGGGTGTTAATCAATCGATTCATCTGGCAATATTGCTGGCATTTAAAACGTTCTATCTTAAAGTTTTTGTTATGCGTTATCTGTATGCTTTTATTAGTCTGATCGGCATTAGTCTGGTATTTGGGGCTTGTCAGAAAAGCTCAACGGCACCTATTCCTCCACATTTCAATGATGGGCTGGCCGAAGGCATTAACCTGGGACTGGCCGCCAACTACCCCAATGACCAGGGCATTCATCTGGATTCTTATGTGCTGGCTGTGGAAAACTTTGAATCGGGGACTGTGACCATTGAAACCGAGGAGAATCGGTATAAAAAGAATGTGAAAGTCATAGCAGGCCAAGGATACAACAGTAATTTCGCAGGAGAGCATAGTTGGGACGATGGATATAATGGGCCTACCTGTCGTTATCCCATACCGGAATCTGCTCATGAAGGTGAGCGAACGGCTTATTTCGTGCG
>JAEINY010000353.1 GCA_016342595.1 Marinilabiliaceae bacterium | reverse complement strand
AAACCTCAATTTGGAAAGGAGAGATTAGTGTTGCATTTATCTTATAAAAGATAGGCCTGATCTCTGTATTCCCGGAGATCAGGCTTTTTTATAGGATGATTGATTCGAAAGTAATAGTGCATTGTCCCCGTCTGGTATTGATTGCCGGTAGCGGGCGTAACGTGGGGAAGACTTTCCTTGCGGAACATTTCATTCATGAATTATCTCAATCGAATAGCGTTATTGGTTTAAAAATATCCTCACACATGCATGTGTTGAATGACGATATTATTGTAAAAGCCGGTGATGGTATTAATTGGATCATTGGGATAGAGCAAAATAGGAATTCCCGCAAGGACAGCGGACGCTTACTGAAAGCAGGGGCCAGGCAAGTGATTTATGCACAGATCAAAACAGATCAATACCTTCAGGAAGTTATTAATTGGTTGAAGGCTGTGCTTTTGAATGATGAAATTGTGGTTTGTGAATCGGCTGCATTGGGTCAATATATTGAGCCGGGCTATGCTTTTTTTGTCAGTGATGCCAATGCTGGTAAACAATGCCGGTGGGATTTTAATTATACCAGGGTAGAATCCAAAAATCAGACACTTATTAATCCGCCCCTCATCCGGTGGAATCAAAATAGTTGGAGCATATGATGACCATTGAAGAAGCGAAGCAGATCATTGAAGAAGTTACGCAACCGTTGGGAGTATCTGAAATACGGTTTGATGAAGCATTGTCTCATACCCTTGCCGATGATGTGCTATCCAAAGTGTTTATGCCACCTTTCAACCGGTCGGCCATGGATGGGTTCGCCTGTCGAAAAAAAGATTTGCCGGGACCGTTAAAAGTGATTGATACCGTACCGGCGGGTGGTTTTTCAATAAAAACAATTCAGTCAGGTGAGTGTGTCCGCATCATGACCGGCGCTCCCGTGCCTGATGGGGCCGATACGGTGATTATGATTGAGCATGTGGAAGAGCAGACGGATTCGGGCATCTTATTTAATAAGGATAGAACAAATACAAATATTAGTCTGAAGGGGGAAGATCTCAAGCCGGGAGACTTGTTACTCCCTCGTGGGACATTGCTAAAATCCCATCACATAGCTATACTGGCCGGGGCCGGAGTAGATGAGGTGTCGGTTCATGTGCAACCTCGCATAGGGATTATTTCTACCGGTAGTGAGCTCATTGAGCCGGGATCAGAGCAGCAGCCGGGAATGATCTATAATAGTAATGGGCACCAATTGCTCACACGCCTGAATGAATTGGGTTTGTCCGGGCATTATTATGGCATTGGCCGTGATGACTATGAATCGCTGAAAGAACTCATTCAGAAGGCTACCAGGGAGCAGGATGTGTTGTTGATAACGGGTGGTGTTTCGGTGGGTGATTACGATTTTGTGCCCGCCATTTTCAAGGAGTTGGGTTTTGACATTCACATTTCCAATGTGGCGGCTAAGCCGGGGAAACACACTTTATTTGCATCTAAGGATCAAACATATGTGTTAGGATTGCCGGGTAACCCGGTGTCCACCTATGTGCAATTTGAAGAGTGCGGCCGTTTGTTAATCAATCGCTTAATGGGAAGTACTTATCGCCCCTTGCGTCTGAAAACTAATATGGCAGAAGATTATCAACGGAAAAAAAGCGATCGTTTTGAGTTGTTGCCGGTAAAAATCAATGCTGAAGGAAGGGTAGAACGACTTTCGTATCACGGGTCGGCTCATATGCATATCCTATCCGCAGCCGATGCTTTGATGGAGATTCCCATTGGAACCAGTCAGTTATTAACTCATCAGGACGTATATGTTAGACCCTTATAAAAGAGATATTAATTATCTGAGGATCTCGGTGACCGACCGTTGCAACCTGCGTTGTCGCTATTGTATGCCGGAAGAGGGTGTGCAACTGATGCCGCACGATGCGATTCTTTCCTTTGAAGAAATCAGTACCTTGGTGAAAACCGGGATTGAACAAGGCATTACCAAGGTGCGGTTAACGGGTGGTGAACCTTTGGTACGCAAAGATATTGTAAAGCTGGTGGAGATGATTGCAGCTTTGCCGGGGATTGAGGATCTGGCCATGACCACCAATGGAATTATGCTGAATCGATATGCTCTTGAATTGAAGAAAGCCGGATTGCAACGCGTGAACATCAGCCTGGATACTATGGATTCGCAGAAGTTCGAATACATCACCCGGGGAGGCAACATCCAAAAAGTATTTGATGGCATTGAGGCAGCTTTGAAGGCAGGTCTTACACCTGTGAAAATAAATTGTGTGGTGCGTCACTCGTCCGACGAGCCAGATGCCAAAGAAGTAAAGAAATTTGGCGAAGCGAAGGGGTTGTTTGTGCGCTTCATTCATCAAATGAACCTGGAAGACGGAACCTTCTCACAGATTGAAGGGGGTGAAGGAGGAAACTGTGCCACATGTAACCGCATCAGGTTGACGGCTGACGGGTTTTTCAAACCTTGCTTATTTAATGAGACAGGTTTTCAAGTGAGAGAACTGGGCGGACTAAAGGCCATGACAAAAGCGGTGAACAGTAAACCCAAATCCGGCTCTAAGAATAAGTCGGGCCGCTTTAATCAAATTGGCGGGTAGAAGGGTTACACAGGGCACAGAGGAAAATTAATAAATGGAGTTCTCAGAGGAGGAGGAACCGATACGCTAGCTTTAGTGAAGGCTGGAAGTGAAGAATTGGTTGTTGATAACCAGGCATGAACAAATTTATAGTATGCTACATGTCTTCTTAGCCCTGAAAGGGGCGTCAGGTAAAAGCATAGGGTGAAACGAAGCGGAACCCTATGTTAGAAACACGATCAGAAATCGGCGCAATCAATGGGTTGATCTTTTTGTATCACTTCCATGCACCAGTGGCACCATGTTGAGATTATACCAATTAAATATCAAATTGCGCTGGTATAATGCCGATACATAATCAAAGGGCGTTTAGAAGTGAAACGCACTAAAGGCGCATTTTGATTAGTAAACGGTATTACATGGAGGTTTGGAAGAATTAAATGCTGATACCGCCTGCTACGATTTCGAGCACAATAAGGCAAAAATAAAACTCAAAACTTGTAGTGTCTGAAGAATATCTCCAAATATTTCAATATATTTCTCTACAGAATAAAAGCATGATTAGTAAAGTATCCTTATCAATTGATTAACTCAAAACATAAAACCCAATAGATATTAACCATGACCGATAAACTAACACATATCGACGACGAAGGTAAAGCCCGGATGGTAGATGTGGGGGATAAACCACGGCAGCAACGTACAGCCAAAGCTACCGGCTTCATCCGTTTGCACGAGGCGACCATTGATCTCATCAATGAGAATACAATGAAGAAAGGGGATGTGTTAACGGTGGCTGAGATAGCCGGTATACAGGCAGCCAAACGCACCCATGAGTTGATACCTTTGTGTCACACCTTATTATTAACCAAAGTGATGATCCATTGCCAGTTGAAAGAAAATGGCGTACGTGTGACATCCGAAGTAAAATGCAACGGTGAAACAGGCGTGGAGATGGAAGCCCTGACCGGTGTGAGTATCGCTTTATTAACTATTTACGACATGTGTAAAGCGGTGGATAAAGAAATGCACATCGAAGCCGTACGCTTAGTAGAAAAGACCAAGCTCTAACCACAGGCTCCAGCCTGTTATATCCATGATGAATGAGTATAACTACAAGCTTCAGCTTGTAGCATAAAACAATAACAAAACACCATGAAACTAGAAATACTATCCGTTAATACCTCCGAGAAGAAAGGAACCATTAAAACACCTCAGGCGCAAATCACCTTGAATGATAATGGCGTAGTGGGTGATGCCCATTCCGGTCCCTGGCACCGCCAGGTAAGTCTGTTGGCTACTGAAAGCATCGAAAAATCCAGTCAGGAAGCCGGACGAACCATTCAATACGGTGAATTTGCGGAGAATATCACCACCGAAGGCATTGAGCTTTTTAAACTGCGCCCTTTTGATAAGTTGGTGAGTGAACAAGTGGAGCTGGAGATTACTCAAATCGGTAAAAAATGTCACGGCGATAATTGTAACATCTTCAAAGAGGTGGGCAATTGTGTGATGCCCAAAGAAGGGATCTTTGCCCGTGTCGTCAAACACGGTACATTGGAAGCCGGACAAACCTTTACCTATTCGCCAAAGGTTTTCAAGTGCCTGGTGATTACCATGAGTGATCGTGCTTTTAACGGGGTGTATGAAGATAAGAGCGGTCCCTTGTTAACAAAGCTGGTCCATGATTTTTTTAAGGAACACCACTATCCGGTGGAAATTGATATTATCATTCTGCCCGATGATAGCCGCATGCTGGAAGGATCTCTTATCAATGCCGTGAGTTCAGGAGCTGACATAGTCTTTACAACAGGTGGTACCGGTATTGGTCCCAATGATGTAACGCCCGAAGCCGTGCGTAAAATCATCGATAAAGAGATTCCGGGCATCATGGAATTAATCCGGGTGAAATACGGAACCGAGAAACCGGGCGCTCTGCTGAGCCGTAGTGTAGCTGGAGTAGCCGCACAAACACTGATTTATGCCTTACCTGGCAGTCCGAAAGCTATAAAGGAATATACCGATGAGATATTCAAAACGGTGATGCATGCTTTCAGGATGTTGTATGGTGTGGATAGTCATTGATTGCCGAAAATACATTAATAGGGACATCTGATCATATAGTTATAGATCAGATGTTTTTTATATGTATTCTTGCCAGAAGTAATGAACGGATAGCACAAGTTTATTAAAATTATAGATCAAGAGATGAGAGAACTATTACTATTTGCATTGACGCTGATTACTATTGCGAGCTGTACAAAGCCCAATGATCCGGTTTTACATGTTAAGGCGCTTCCTGTTGAGGCAAAAATAAACGGTGACATACTCATCGGTCCTTCTGTGTTGAATGATCCTGGTCGCTTTGTGTGGGGAGGTAGTGTGGTCAAAGGAACAGACGGTAAATATCACATGTTATATTCCACCTGGGAGTGTGGCGATTCAATACCTTCTTTTTCCAATTCCTGGGTATTACATTCAAAAATTGCTTATGCTGTTTCAGATTATCCGGATAAGGACTTTCAATTTCAAAAGATAGTATTG
>JAEINY010000352.1 GCA_016342595.1 Marinilabiliaceae bacterium | reverse complement strand
CGGCTCTGGGTACGCTAGGAAGCCTGATAGTTTAACTATCAGGCTTTTTTTATTCTAATTTACTAAAAACTTCATGGTTTCTATTGCCGTCATCACCTCCTCAATAGTGTAGTTACAGTGCCCGGGAACAGAAGCAGGTAAGTAGATAATATCGGTTCCGATTCGTATGGGAGTAACCTTATTAAGGTATGCATCTATGTGCCAAACAGGTGTGATATGATCGCCCTCTGTATGCATGAAAACAACCGGAACGCTTGGTGAACCATTTGTTTCATATAAACTTTCAACCTTGCGAAAGGCTTGCTTATCCCCTTTGATACGTACGACATTATTATTGAGGTGGACATAATCAATGGGTACGTCCCCTGTATAGATCCTAGAGGTATTGTCAAATGGAACTCCATGAACGCGATCAATCATATCATTAGTCGCCATAATGTTAAAACGAAGTATTTCCTGAACCAAAAGAGGGTATTGAATCACAGGAACACCAGCAACAGGAACGTTTGCTACATTAAATAGCGCGGGAAGTTTAGCTGGATTTTGACTTATGACCCATAATAATGGGGTATCTAAATCACCATTACTCCAGGCATGCATTACCTCAGGTGAAACAAAATCAGGACTGCCAATATCAATCGGCCCCCATGGACTTACACTTAGTTCCTGGCTATAGAAATATTTGAACAAGACATGAAAATCACCAAAATATTGAAGTTGACCGTTAAAATCACCAACAGGTCCACAGCTGATCAACCCGGCATCGAAAATTTTCTGGTTTCGTTCCAGAGTCGTTAATGCAACCAGGCCTCCTTCGGAAACACCTCCCAGAAAAATTTTATCTGGTTTAAAATGAGCTTTTAACATATTGCCCAGGAAAATTACATCAAGAACTCCTTCCTTAACAGCAAATCCATTCTCACTATAACTCGTTGAAGCATACGCAAACCCACTAGACGTCAGCAAATGCTTTAAGGAAACACCACCAATGGCATCATCAGGTAATCCTATGGGCAGGTTGGGATCCACATAGCCATGAGCATAAACCATGAAGGCTCCATTCCAAACGGCAGGAATAATAATTTCAATAGAATCATTATTAACAAGTCCTTTATAATGCCATACATCTCCCTCATGAAATGCAGGAAGCATATTAAAAGACTTTAACTGTTGTTCCTGCTGCAAATCATTCTGAAAAGGCTCATCTTCACAATTCGTAACCAGCAATGAAATTATTCCTAAGAAAATAAAAACACACCTCCCCTTGCTCAATAAATGTGACAACTTTTTCATGATTATTAATTTAATGAATAAGTGAAAATATAAGGTCAGAACATCGTAACGTCAATAAATTTCTCTTCCATTTTGACTAATCACTCAATTGTATTTATTATTGATACGATATTTACATCGTCATCTTATTTGAGAGCAAATAACAAACTCCAAACACGTCATCAACCAGCATTATTTGATGAGCTACTAACGCGCCTTTCAATAAAAAAGGCCAGCTCCAACTCAAATCCCTTCCAGATGAAATCATTTACCCACTTTAAAAAATGTCTCACACTGCTGTCCGTCACATATTTTGTTATTTTTGTAAGTCTATCAATACGAATACATGAATATAGCAGCTACTGAAAAACAATACCTATTGGATCAGCGTTATCTGGCTATGGCGAGGATCTGGTCACAAAACTCCTATTGTAAACGTCGACAGGTGGGCGCCATCATTGTCAAAAATAAAATGATCATCAGTGATGGTTACAATGGTACTCCTTCTGGTTTTGAAAACGAATGTGAAGATTGCCAGGACAAAACCAAACCGTATGTACTGCATGCTGAAGCCAATGCCATTACTAAAGTAGCCCGTTCGAACAACAGCTCTGACGGGGCCACTTTATACGTTACCGCCTCCCCTTGTATTGAATGTGCAAAGTTGATTATACAAGCCGGTATACGTCGGGTTGTTTTCTCAGAAAAATACCATCAGGAAGATGGCATTCGACTATTAAAAAGAGCCAGCATCGACGTGGTTCATATTGAAGAAGAAATAACGATAAACAGTAAATAATGACACAACACAAAAGCAGCAAACAAATTTACTTACCGGTAGTATTTGCCTTTATATTGGTACTGGGCATCCTGATCGGAAGACACTTCATGCCAACCTCCGGTTCATCAAAAGGTAATCCGTTATTAATTTACCCACAAACCAATAAACTGGAAGCCTTGCTTAACCTCATCGAGGAAGAATATGTAGATACAGTGAACCGGGATGAAATAGAAGAAACCATTATTCCGGAGATACTTAAAAACCTGGATCCCCACACCGTATATATCCCAGCTAAAGACTTGGCCAAAGTGAATGAAGAACTTCAGGGAAACTTTGGTGGAATTGGTGTACAATTCAGCATGCAAAATGACACCGTGATGGTGATCAGTGTCATTTCGGGAGGGCCTTCTGAGAAGGTTGGTCTTTTACCGGGCGATCGCATTGTAGCCGTGGATGACTCTATCATTGCCGGAAAAAATATTGCCACCAATGATGTGATGAAAAAACTGCGGGGCGAGATGGGAACCAAAGTGAAAGTAGGCATCCTGCGTCGGCCTCAGACAGATTTGATGGATTTTGAAATCACGCGCGGAAGTATTCCTATCACCAGTGTAGATGTGGGTTATATGATTGATGACCAAACCGGATACATCAAAATTGACCGCTTTCAACAAACCACCTACCACGAATTCTTAACCGCTTTGGCCAAGCTAAAAGCAAATAGCTGCAAACAGGTAATCATCGACTTGAGAGGCAATTCCGGAGGCCTGCTGGATGTAGCCATTCGCCTGTGTAATGAATTCCTCGCTAAGAAAGAATTGATTGTATATACAGAAGGGAAATCACAACCTCGCCAGGATGTCTATGCTAACGGAGCCGGCACCTGTCAGGACTCGAAAGTGATTGTTCTCATCGACGAATTCTCGGCCTCAGCCAGTGAGATCTTTGCCGGTGCCATACAGGACAATGACCGGGGTATTGTCATCGGCCGTCGCTCTTTTGGTAAAGGGTTAGTTCAACAACAGATACCTTTACCAGATGGATCAGCATTGCGACTGACAGTAGCCAGGTATTATACGCCAAGTGGTCGCTGCATTCAAAAACCATATGACAATGGCATTGAAGACTATTACCACGATATTTATAACCGCTTAGAGCATGGTGAATTTTATAACCAGGACAGCATACAGCAGAATGACTCGTTAATGTATAAGACCAAAACGGGCCGTACAGTTTATGGCGGAGGTGGTGTAATGCCCGATATCTTTGTTCCGCGCGACACATCTATGATTACTGATTACTTCGTCCAACTGCGCATGAATGGCATCATTTATCGCTATGCATTGCAATATTCCGATAATCACCGCAAGGAACTGGATCAGTATGTAACGGCTGATGGCATTAAAGAGCACCTGGACGGCAAGCCAATCATACACGAATTCCTCAAGTTTGCCAAAGATAAGGGGGTAAAACATAACGTTGCAGAGTTTAAACTCTCGAAACAGATTATCGAAACAGAAATTAAAGCCTATATTGCACGGAACATTATCGATAGCGAAGGTTTTTATCCAATTATACATGATATAGACGATGTCTTATTACGTGCTATGGAAGAATTAAAAAAAGAGCATTAAACTAACGCTTATATTAATACTGAAGCCTCAGTCCACATATGGGATTGAGGCTTTTTTTGAACCAAATCCATACAAATTCGAAACATCTACTTAACTTAACCTTCACTAACTACACGAAAGTTCAATTTTTTTTGACCAACACATCAACGACTTACGCATACAATTCATCATTCATTCGAAAATAACTGCAACCAAAAGAGGTACTGTTCGGTAAGAAAAGTCAATATCGGGTTGTAAAATCATTCAACATCAAGGTTATCAGTTAAATATAAAATCAGAGATCATCTGATTACGGGGTGAATAGTGTTTAAAATTTGGGTTATGAAAAGATTGGTATGTGGGATTGGTATGTGTATAATTATGGCAGCAAGCACGTGGGGACAAAGCATTAAAAAAGAAGAAGTCAAACGTTTTTCTGTTTATAATGATACTTTGTTGTTTAACAATGAATTCAAACCAAAACTTGATTACAGATATATTAAAGATACTAAACACTTTAAGGCTGACATAGATTTTAACTACCTGGCTCCCTCCTCCCAATTTCAGAGTAGCATACAGCAAGCCCGTAAAGCATTTGCAATCCCAGGCGCACTGATTTTCGTCGGTGTATATTCGGGACATCAGGATAATTCACATAGTTGGATCGGCAAACATACTATACAGGAAAAGGTTAGAAGTGAATTTCCTGGCTTTCGATCACACTTGGATGATTACATCCAGTGGGGACCAATAGCCATGACTTATGGTTTAAAAGCTGGGGGTATCAGAGGGGCGAATAACATGTGGACCAGTACCAAATTATTACTCAAAGCCGAATTTCTTACAGGCATTATCTGCCATACATTTAAAAGACTAGCTTGCAACACCCGACCCAATGGCCGAAATACAAAGTCGTTTCCATCGGGTCATACCAGCCAGGCGTTTGTAGCTGCCACTTTTATGCACAAAGAATTGGGACACATCAGTCCGTGGTACAGCGTAGCAGCTTATGGCATGGCCTCAACAGTAGGTACAATGCGAATGATGAACAATATGCATTGGTTTTCAGATGTTATGGTAGGAGCTGCACTGGGCATTGGGATGACCAATTTGGTATACATGCTGCATGATAATCGCCAGAAAAGAAAAGCACGTCAGTGGGTGGCTGTTCCTGTAGTGAATTCAGAAAATGTGGGTTTAGCCATGAATGTTAGACTATAATTAAAGATCGCTGTATCAACAAAACTTCTAATAAAATCAGGGTGCTCCCATCTTATACCAATTGTATAACAAAATGATTAATAAAGCATTTTGCTTATTACAATGATGAATACCGGTACACAATCATAGATTGATATTTTTATCAATCATCCGATAGCTATCGGATTTGATTGGTAATCGGTATTAATGCAACATGTCTGGCTGTCATTTATTACAAATCAATTATATTTG
>JAEINY010000351.1 GCA_016342595.1 Marinilabiliaceae bacterium | reverse complement strand
CAGAACGCCATTATACGATGAATCTGTGTGATCTGTGGACAAAAAAAACAAACCACAAATGACACAGATGATCACAGATTACTGTAAAAGGGAAATTACCAAAGCATCTTGATAATACATTAAACCCGAACACTTAACATCCAATGGAAAACCCCAAAGCAATAAGGTGGCAAGAACGATTCGTCAACTTTGAAAAAGCATTCAAACAATTAACAGATGCTGTTGACAGAATAGATAGTTTGGATGATCTGGCCAAAGAAGGTTTGATTCAACGCTTTGAATACACCCTGGAGTTGGCATGGAAAACCTTGAAAGATTATTTAGAAGCACAAGAAGTGATTGCAAAATTTCCCAAAGAAGTAATCAAACAAGCTTTTCAAACGGAATTGATTAGTGATGGTGAATTATGGTTGGAGATGCTTAAAAATAGAAACCTTTTAAGTCACACCTATAACGAAACCTATTTTACAGACTCAATAAATAAAATCATGACGAGTTATTACCAGGAGATTAAAGACTTATACAATCTCTTTAAGAATGAACAATAGTTTCGGCATAAGCGAACAATCCTTTAATGAACTCATTAATGGCCTGAAGCAATACCCGGAGATAGAACAAGCCAGGATATTTGGTTCCAGAGCTATGAACACCTATAAAAAAGGGTCTGACATTGACATAGCCCTCTTTGGAGCCCGGCTGAAGCAAGCAACAATCGATAAGCTGGCCATTTATATAGATGAAGAAACAATCATTCCCTACTATATCGACTTCATCAACTACAATACACTGGACAACGATGAACTAATAAAACACATCGATGAAAAAGGAGTTGTTTTTTATGAAAAAACCAAGGTAAAATAAAATTAAAACCACCCATATATCAATTAAATGAGTCATCCTTTTCCGGATTTGCCATGATTAGCGGTTAAAAAAAGTGAAACCACAGATGACACAGATGATCACAGATTTATTTAAAACAATTAGAGTAATCCCGATAGCTATCGGGAGCAGATAAAACCCATTCATCATAAAACACTAATAATTAATCATTATAAATGACTGAATCCCTCCATACAGAATACAAAAGCAGCTTCAGTGATGCCGTCATTGAAACACTAACAGCTTTTGCCAATACCAAAGGAGGAAAAGTGATGATTGGAGTAGATAACTCAGGACATCCCCTTAAAAGCTTTTCTGTGGGTGAGGAATCCATGCAGAAATGGGTAAATGAAGTCAAGAACAAGACGCAGCCTTCCATCATCCCCGATATTGAGTCGCTTGAAAAAGAAGGTCAGTCTGTCATAGAAATGTCAATCAACGAATTCCCCATTAAACCGGTCGCCTTTAAAGGGAGATACTATAAAAGAGTGCAAAACAGCAATCACCCCTTGAGTACCACTGAGATTTCAAATTTACACCTGAGTTCCTTGCAAACTTCATGGGATGCCTATGAACACCCGGGTGCTACATTGGAGGACATTGATTTTCGAAAAGTAGAAAGGTTTATTGACAGAGTCAACGACAATGGTCGTTTTTATCTGGAGGAAAAAACGGTTGACGCACTCAAAAAATTAAGCCTGGTGGTTAATGAAAGACCAACCAATGCATGTATGCTCCTATTTTCGAAAAAGGAAATAACATACAACATTCATGTGGGGCGATTCAAAACACCCTCTTACATCATCGATGACAAAATCATTCGTGGCGGGCTATTTGAAGTCGCGGAAGAAACCATGCGTTACATCATTGGCCAAATCAAAGTGGCCTTTGAAATCACCGGTGAGCGTACACAACGGAATGAGATATTTGAATACCCCATTCCAGCCTTACGGGAATTAGTTCTCAATGCCATTGTTCATCGTGATTATACCAGTCCGGTGGATATACAGATCAAAATATTCGACAATAGCATCACCATTTTTAATCCGGGGAAGTTATATGGAGATTTAACCATTGACGACCTGCGTACCGATAACTATCAGTCGCAAACCAGAAATAAACTTTTAGCCGAAGCATTCTACCTCACTAAAGACATAGAGAAATATGGAAGCGGGTACATCAGAGTCAGAAAAGAAATTAAAGAATACCCTACCCTGACATTTGACTACCAGGAGATAGCCAATGGCTTTTTAGTGACATTAAGTTACACCGAACAAAAAATATCTACAGATGTCCCAAAAGATGTCCCAAAAGATGTCCCAAAAGATGTCCCAAAAGACACCCGGTTGAAGTTCCTCCTGGCCTTAATGGACAAAGATAACACCATCACCATGGAGCAAATGGCTATGGTTTGTGGGGTAAACATCAAAACCATAAAAAGAGACCTTGATCAACTCAAAACCAACCAATCCATCATAAGGCATGGCGGAAGAAAACAGGGCCATTGGGAAGTAATGAATAGTGATCCCGATGACTGAAATAATTACTAAAATAGACTTCTTTGAACACTCTTACGTGGGCTAAGAAAATCACGATCTGTTGAGCAACTGATATCCGGACAGTATATTTCTTAGGCCCGAAACAAAAAGATTGCAACCATCTTTAGAGAGGCAGGAGAGATTGAAAAATATGGCTCCGGCATTCAACGAATCATTAAAAGCTTCGCCAATTATAATCTAAAAACACCGGTGTTTGAAAACTTCCAGCATGGTTTCAGGGTAGTGGTATTTTCGGGTTTAAAAGAAAAGGTCGGAGAAAAGGTCGGAGAAAAATTAACTATTAATCAACAGGCTATACTCAACCTGATACAATCAAACCCCTATACATCTGCAAAAGAACTCTCTACTAAGATAGGGATCTCTTCCAGAAAAATTGAAGAGAACATAAAAAAATTAAAGGAGGCAGGGATCATCAAAAGAGTTGGAGCAGCAAAAGGCGGCCACTGGGAAATGATACATTGATCTTGAAACTACAAAAAAAGGCAAACCACGAATTGTTCGAATTAAAAAAATTAGCGGTCAACATCTATTAATCAACGGATGATAAAATTTAATCCTTTTTTTCCGCTAGCGGAACTCCGTTATACTACGAATCCATCTAATCTGTGGACAAGAAAAAACGAAACCACAGATGACACAGATGAACACAGATTCTTTCGAAAAAGAAAATAGATAATGAACCTTGACAATACTGTAACACTTGCCTTACTTTTATCTTAAAACCAATAGCAAGCCATAACAATGAATACTGCCGAGCTTAAACTAAAAATATTTCGACAAATTGATCGGCTGGATAAAAACAAACTGAAAGATATCTATGGACTATTGACAAATTACATTAACGGACAACAAGATAGTGCTGATTGGGACAAGCTTTCCTCAAAGCAAAAAAATGGCATCTATCAAGCTATTGATGAATTGGATAAAGCCAAACAGGTATTGAATGAGAAGGTAATACCAAAAGTATAATAAAATGATTGATAAAGCATTTTGCTTATTACTTGTGGTTAATGCCGATACATAATCAAAGAGCGGTGTTTTATCGCTCATTGAGATTAGTAATCGGTATAATACAAAAGTACCGGAAATGACACTCTGATGAGTGAACAAATAAACATCGGGCGCTTAGCACCAACAAACACATGTTGACAAATATTAATCAGCTGGATTTATCAAAGACATACACGTATACGGACTACCTGAAGTGGCAGTTCAAAACACGTGTAGAGATAATAATGGGTAAAGTATTTAAAATGTCACCTGCCCCCTCGCCCATTCACAAAGAGGTGGTATCGGCATTGAATGCAGCCTTGTATCACTTCCTTAAGGGCAAAGAGTGTAAAGTCTTTCCTGCTCCTTTTGATGTGCGCTTAGATAACGACGAATCAGATATAAAAACAGTAGTTCAACCCGACTTATGCGTTATTTGTGACTTAGCAAAAATAGATGCACGAGGATGTACAGGGGCACCCGATCTGGTGATAGAAATCATTTCACCTGCAACAGCCCGCAAAGACTTGCATGAAAAATTCGACCTCTATGAACGCTCAGGAGTAAAAGAATATTGGATTATTCATCCCTTTGAACGGACACTAACCATGTTCGTTTTGCAGGGAAATGGTAAATACAAACCGGAAAAACCGCTCACTGAAGGTGATATCGTTGTTAGCCATGTTATTGAAGGTTTTCAGCTCAACCTTTCCGATACGTTTCCAAACAGAGCGGAAGAACCATTGGAAAATTACAATGAAAATAGAATCTGATAAGGAAAAGAAATTAATCCTTTTTTTCCACTAGCGGAACTCCGTTATACTTCGAATCCATCTAATCCTGATAGCTATCGGGAGTGGACAAGAAAAAACGAATCCACAGATGACACAGATGATCACAGATTCTTTTCATAAAAAAAAATGCCTAACCTACTTGATAAAGTATTTCCATTAAAAGATGAAACATATGCTATCATTGGCGCAGCGATGGAAGTTCATAAAGAATTAGGAAATGGTTTTTTTGAAAATGTATATCAGGAAGCTCTGGAGATTGAGCTAATAAACAGGAACATTCCGTTTAAAAGAGAAGAAAAAATACACATTCAATACAAAGGGCAAATATTAAAGAAGCATTACATAGCCGACTTTATCTGTTATAAAAATGTCATTGTTGAGCTAAAAGCATTATCAGAGCTAACAAGTGATCATGAAGCACAACTTCTTAATTATTTAAAAGTAACTGGTATCAATATTGGACTGTTAATTAATTTTGGTGAGAAAAGCCTGAAATATAAACGCATGACGACACTGAACTATTTTTAAGCTTCGAAAGAAGCAGTAATCCTTTTTAATCCATCTAATCTGTGGACAGAAAAAAAATCATCCACAGATGACACAGATTTGCACAGATTTATTTAAAACAATTAGAGTAATCCCGATAGCTATCGGGAGCAGATAAAACCCATTTATAATTAATCATTAACAATTAATCATTATAAAGTGAACATTCACCCAACAAACATATACCTCACACGAAACGACAAAGAGCAGTACCTGAAACAAAAAGCTAAAGTCATCTGGATCACTGGCCTAAGTGGTTCTGGTAAGAGCACACTGGCGCATGGACTGGAGCGTAGACTGGCCGAAAAAGGATACCTCACACAAGTACTCGATGGCGACAATGTACGTACAGGTATTAACAATAACCTGGGTTTTAGTGAGGAGGATCGGA
>JAEINY010000350.1 GCA_016342595.1 Marinilabiliaceae bacterium | reverse complement strand
CTAGATACAGAAAAAGGGTTTCCTCCCATAGCTTCTGCTCCAATGATCGTATTATCACTTTGAGTAAAAGATGGGAAACTTAAACTATAGCCCGCACGGTAGCCAATAAATGTGTTATAAAGGCCCGTTGTATTCGTATATCCGGCCGAGTCTCCTACAAAGGTGTTAAAATCTCCTGAAGAGTTACTAAACCCGGCACCAAGTCCGGCTTTATAAACACCCAATTGACCATAGCTATGTACACAAGGCATAAGAACCAGACATGCTAACATAAGTGAAAATAAAATGTCTCTCTGTTTCATAATTATGATTTTTAGAAGTGTTAGTATCTAAATAGACTATAATTGGACCTATAAAAATTAGAAATTGAAAACAGGCAACTTTCATTTCGAAAAATGAATGAAGGAAATGTATAGTGATCTCTAATATATACCCTTTTTAGCAGAAAATCAATTGGGTGGTGTTCTCGATTAGACGTTCGGTATTAGCTGTATACACCGGAGGATACAAACACGCTTGATCTCAAACTTACTTTGTTTAAAAACATTTTCAGTAATGATACCTTCCTGGCTGGCTTTGTTAATGATATTGCGAATAAACGACAGTGATTTGCTTCGCGGATTGCGATTATTCCCAAGTTTATTGATCATGTAGTTTTCATACTCTTTTTAGAAGCACAACCCATTTTTCGGCAAAATTGTGTGAAACAATTGTGAAACATTTTGCCAAAAATATTGAAATATTGGATTTCAATCCTTGAACGAAGAATCGCGGAAAGCCTTAAAAAAAAAGGATTGAAGTCCTCCACTTCAATCCTTTTTTCTTGTGAGAGGTTCCTGGCGGACTCGAACCGCCGTACCTGGTTTTGCAGACCAGTGCCTAACCACTCGGCCAAGGAACCAATATATCTTTTCTTGAATCAATGAACTTGCTCATTGATTACGGGATGCAAAATAAGGAATAAATTTTCGTCTGTGCAAATTTTTATTTCTTCTTTTCACCATAATTAGCGAGACATTCGGGACATAAACAATTGTTGTATTTCTCTGCCAATAACTTAAGATTATCAGCTGGGATGAAAAAATCTTCACACCAGCATGATTTTTTTGATGTGCGGTAACACTTAAATGCAGCCCCACACTCAGCGCAGTTTTTAACGACTATACCTCCCTCTTCCATTGCTTAACGACTAAAAGTAACACTTACACTCTTCATCTGCCCTCCCATGGGCGGATTCATTTTCGACACTCTCACTTTTACATGCAACACTTGCGGAAACATGCGGTAGATACTATCAATAATCCGCTTTGTCAGGTGCTCTAACAAATGTGAGTTTTGTCGCATCTCCTCACGTACCAATTCATAAACGGTGACGTAGTTTAAGGCATCCTGTATATTATCCGACATAGAAGCGGATTCGCAATCGGTTTCCAAGGTCACATTCACCAAAAAACGGTTTCCAACCACTTGCTCTTCTTCAAAACAACCATGGTAGGCATAAAACTCCATCTGCTCCAGCTCAATTGTGCCGACTAATTGATTCTCCCTCATAACAGAAATTGATTTTGTGCGAAATTACGCTTTTATCATTGAATCATCAGGGATTTACATCGAAAAACAGTTATTTTTGTAGGCTTACAATACGAAAACCATTCAATATTATCACATATGAGTAAAGAACACATTGAAACACCAAACGAAGAAACCACAAAAACGAATTTTATTCACCAGGAGATTGATGCTGATCTGCAGGAAAATAAAAATGGTGGACAAGTTTTGACCCGTTTCCCGCCCGAACCGAATGGTTACTTACACATCGGGCATGCCAAATCGATCTGTCTCAACTTTGGATTGGGCAAATATTATAACGGCAAGACAAATCTACGTTTTGACGATACCAACCCGGTCAAAGAAGATACGGAATATGTGGATTCCATCATGGAAGATGTGAAATGGCTTGGTTTCAACTGGAATGGTGAACCACACTATACCTCTGATTATTTCGACCAACTATATGAATGGGCGGTGCTGCTAATCAAAAAAGGGAAAGCTTATGTAGATGACCAGACAGCTGAAGAGATTGCCAGTCAAAAAGGATCGCCTACCTTTCCAGGAACAGAAAGTCCACATCGCAATCGCTCTGTAGAGGAGAACCTGGATCTGTTTGAGCGCATGAAAAAGGGTGAATTCCAAAACGGGGAGCGTGTATTGCGGGCTAAAATAGATATGGCGTCACCCAACATGCACCTGCGTGATCCCTTGATGTATCGTATCATGCATGCCCATCACCACCGTACCGGTGACCAATGGTGCATCTACCCCATGTATGACTTTGCACATGGACAGGGTGATTTTGTGGAAGGCATAACGCACTCCATCTGTACGCTTGAATTTGAAGTACACCGTCCGTTATATGAGTGGTTTTTAAATGAAATTACTGAAGGTCAGCCGGAGCCAGTGGCCAAACCGCGACAAATTGAATTTGCCCGCCTCAACCTCAACTACACGGTGATGAGCAAGCGTAAGTTACTACAATTGGTCAATGAGAATTATGTATCGGGCTGGGATGATCCGCGTATGCCAACCATTTCCGGATTGCGCCGCAGAGGTTATACACCCGCTTCCATTCGTCGTTTTGCCGATGAAATAGGGGTGGCCAAGCGCGAAAACGTCATTGATGTATCTTTGCTGGAACATTGTGTACGTGAAGATTTAAATAAAAAAGCACCACGTGTATACGCTGTTCTGAATCCGGTAAAAGTGGTGATCACCAACTATCCGGAAGGTCAGGTGGAGTGGATGGAAGCCATCAACAATCCGGAGGATGAGAGCATGGGATCACGCACACTTCCGTTCAGTCGTGAGATTTACATTGAGCGTGATGACTTCATGGAAAATGCACCGCGTAAATTTTTCCGCATGGACATTGGACGTGAGGTACGCTTGAAAAATGCCTACATCGTAAAATGTGAAAGCATTACCAAAGATGAGAACGGTGAAATCACCGAGATCCAATGTACATACGACCCCGATACTAAGAGTGGCATGGAAGGCAGCAATCGTAAAGTAAAAGGTACACTGCACTGGGTGAGTATCGAACACAGCAAAACTGTTCAGGTGAAGCAATACGACCGTCTGTTTATGGATGAAGCACCGGACAGCCATAAAGACAAAGAGTTCCTGGAATTTCTGAATCCAAATTCATTAAATGTGATTAACTCGTGTTACATCGAACCGAATTTCATGGATGCAGGCGCCAATTTTGAGGATGGCATTGCCAGATATCAATTCCAGCGTTTGGGTTATTTCTGTGTCGATAAAGACTCGACTGAAGAAAACATCATCTTTAACCGTACGGTAGGATTGCGTGACTCATGGAGTAAGAAGAAATAAATTGGCAACTATTCAGCGGGTGACTAAGGAGTGACTTCCGTAGTCACCCCCTGAATAAAAAAAAGCCTTAAGGTTTTTGAAACCTTAAGGTCTATATCATGATTCTGTTATCAGTTATGCACCAATGGTATTCACCGCAGCCTGAATACGCTTAATGGTTTCTTCCCGGCCAAGCATTTCAGCGATGATCATCAAATCAGGGCCAAATCCACCACCCACAAGAGCTAAACGGAAGGCATTCATCACTAAACCAAACCCCAATCCTTTTGCTTCTATTTGAGCCGAGATAGCCGCTTTAATATCCTCCGCTTTCCAATCACTTACCTTTTCGAGTTCAGCAGTTAGCGCGCTCATAAAAGCAGGCACATCCCCTTTCCAGCGTTTCTTCACCACCTTGGCATCATACTCAAGGGGTGCTTCGAAGAAAAAGGCCGATTGCTCCCACAGCTCACTCACAAAAGTAACGCGTTCTTTCACCAAATCAGTCACGGTAGCTACAAAAGCCAGGTCTTTTTCAATACCTCTCTTTTTCAGATCAGCTGCAAATAAAACAGCCAATTCATTATTATCTTTTAACATCAGGTGTTGCTGATTAAACCACCTGGCTTTATCCGGATCAAAACGGGCACCCGACTTATTTACACGCTCAATGGTGAAGGCATCAATCAACTCCTCCATGGAAAATAACTCACGCTCATCTCCCGGATTCCAACCCAACAACGCCAATAAATTCACCACAGCTTCAGAGAAATAACCACTCTCGCGATAACCAACTGCAATTCCATCATCGAGCGGCCAGTTCAATGGAAATACCGGAAATCCACCTTTGTCACCATCCCGTTTAGACAACTTCCCTTTTCCGGTTGGTTTTAAAATCAGTGGTAAATGCGCAAACTGAGGCATGGTCTCTTCCCATCCCAACGAACGATATAACATGATGTGCAAGGGAACAGAAGGCAACCATTCTTCACCACGAATCACATGACTGATTTCCATCAAATGGTCATCCACAATATTGGCCAGGTGATAGGTGGGTAAATCGTCTACACTTTTATACAATACTTTATCATCAAGTGTATTGGTATTAAAAGTGATGGAGCCACGCACCATATCATTGGTATTGATCTCCACATCCTCCGGCATTTTAAAACGAATCACCCAAGGCTCTCCATTCTCAAGGCGTTGCTTTACCTCATCTTCACTTAGTGCCAGAGAATTTTTCAGATTCATCCGACTATGCATATCGTAGGAAAACGGTTTCTTCTCCGTTTCGGCCTGCGAACGCAAGGCCTCCAACTCTTCAGGTGTATCAAAGGCATAATAGCCCCATCCTGTTTTTACCAGCTGATCGGCATATTTTCGGTAAATATCCCGGCGCTCACTTTGCTTGTATGGGCCAAACGCCCCACCTTCTTTTACGCCTTCGTCTACTTTCATGCCCAACCAGGCCAAACTGTCATTGACGTATTCCTCGGCTCCCGGCACAAATCGTGTGGAATCGGTATCTTCAATACGCAAGATAAACGTACCGCCATGTTTTTTGGCAAACAGATAATTGAACAGAGCTGTGCGTACACCGCCTATATGTAGTGGTCCGGTAGGACTTGGGGCAAAACGTACCCGTACCTTTTGTTGAGTCATATTACTTTTGTTTTGATTGCAAAGATAACGAATTGATGAAATTTTATCATAGAACTGAAACAAGCATATTTGATACTAACGAACATCTTTTTAAAAGTGGATAACAGAACTCGTTTATACCTGACCT
>JAEINY010000349.1 GCA_016342595.1 Marinilabiliaceae bacterium | reverse complement strand
AATATCTTTCCTGCTTTTGAAGGCACATTCCATTGGACGCCTCATTTGACGCCAACGGATGAGCATATTATATCCGATCATGTATTTCGCGCTCCAGCGATTGTTTGGGCTAATGAAAACCAGGTGATGACATTGCTTCCAGATCTTGATGACCGCAGCAAGAGTCCTTACCGATGGTACATGGATTTGGATGTGCCTGCCAATAAAATGATTATCGGCTTAAGTAATTATCGCGTTGATGATCATGTTTTGTTTAAAAAGACAGATAATACGACGTACGAGCCCGGAGAAATTAAACTTGGTTTTTATGTGATGGTAAGCAGTGATCCGGAGGATGTGATGAATCCATGGCGTGATGCCTTGGCATTTCTGTGGGAAAAGCATGGAAAAGCATTGGCCGACAAAGGTGAGCCTGTAAATCGTTCTTTGGAACCTTATGTTGATCACACCTACAATTGGGCTTTTAATAATTGGAAAGATGCTGTTTGGCAGGAGTTTGATTTGAACGGGAAAAAAGTTGGTGCTCCCGCTTTCATCGTTAATGTGACACAGAGTCCGAATTATCCGGGACGCGTTGATGAAAGGGAATTCAGATCTGTATGGAATCAGGCTTGGTTCAATTCTTTGCGTTCTGCTCAGGGCTTATATCGATATGGTCGCAGAATAAATAATAAAGAATACATTCGGAAAGCGAATATGACCAAAGAGCTGGCACTTTCCTTCCCTCAGAGAAACGGTTTATTCCCAGGTGTTATAGCCACCGAAATGGAGATGGTTGATATTGACGGAAAAAAGTACAACCGTTCCAAGGGGTGGAATACAGCCTATTTTGGTAACTCAAACCGCAATCCATACACCTATGACGTGGCTGAATCTCCTTTGCACATTCTAGATATGAGTTGTACGGCCTATTTTATGCTCCTGTGGTATGAGGAGCTGGAGAAAGACGACAGGTTACTACAATATGCCGAAGAATATGCCAAAGGGCTTTTGAAATATCAGGATGAGAAAGGTTTCTTTTCAGCCTGGATTGATGAAGAGACCCTGCAGCCCCATGACATTCTGACCCAATCTCCTGAAACTTCCATGAGTGTGACATTCTTGTTGAAGTTATTTAAAATCACAGGTGATGAGAAGTATATGAAAGCAGCCCAAAAGGCCATGGATGCTGTGGTTAATGAAATTATTCCGATTGGGCAATGGGAAGATTTTGAAACCTACTGGTCTTGTTCCAGATGGGGATGCAATAATTATGTTGGTAAAAAGATTGCCCGAAACAACATGTTTAAGCAAAACACCCTTTCCATCTACTGGACTGCAGAAGCATTGTTGGATTGTTATGAACTGACTAAGGAAGAGAAGTACCTGGAACTGGGACAACGCACCCTTGATGAGTTATTGATGACACAGGCGGTTTGGCAACCACCTTATATGTACGTTAATGTGTTTGGTGGATTTGGAGTAATGAATGCAGATGGCGAATGGAACGATTCGCGACAGGCTTTGTTTGCAGAACTCATTATCCGATATGGAAAACTGCTCGACAATGAGGAGTATGTTCAGAGAGGTGTTGCAGCCTTGAAAGCTTCATTTAGCATGATGTATTGTCCTGAAAATCTAAAAACGAAGAAACAGTGGGAGGCCAAACACCCTTTCTTCAATGAAAAGGATTATGGCTTCATGATGGAGAATTATGGTCATGGCGGCTATACAAGTAAAGATGGTGGGGGTATCGGTCCTTTTACGATCTATGATTGGGGTAATGGAGCTGCTTCAGAGGCCTACAATCGTCTGGTTGATCATTATGGAGAGGAGTTATTTGAATTGAAATAGGAAGAATAAACATTAAGAATATTATCAATGAAAAAAAAAGATGAGAATTGAGAATTGCCTGCTCGGCTTAACAATAGCTGTAATTTTGTTGGGCTGTACGAGAAATGAACAAAACCAGAATGAAGTTCTCAGTGTTTCAACTCTGCTGCAGGAAATGACCTCCAGGGAACAATTGACGCGTTTCCCAGAGCCTGCATACATTACCAAACATGTGAGTAGCTATGACCGATCAAGTACCTCACCAACAGAAAAGAATTGGTTTCATAATTGGGATATGAACCAGTGGGAAGGTGTGGAGGAAACGAAGAACGGGAAAGAATATGTGTTGATGGATGAAAAATCACCCGGAGCGATTACTCATTTTTGGATGACCGGTGCCGGAAAAGACAGGGGGCAAGGTACATTGCGTATCTATATCGATGGCAATGAAAAACCGGTGATAAGCCAGACCATAAGAAGCTTTGTCGGGGAGAATCAGGACGTAGGCTATCCATTGAGTTGTTCAGTCTCTCCGGAAACAATAGCCGATGAACGGGGGCACAATTTATACTTGCCAATACCGTATGCGAAATCTATTAAAATAACCTACCAGTCAGATTTAGTTAAGGATGGAAATCCCTGGGAGACTGGCAGTGAAATTTTATATTACAATATAGATTATAGAAGGTATGATAAAGAAGTTGTCATTGAAAGTTTTACGGATCAATCGATCGCTCAAAATCAATCGCTTATTACTTCTACCAATCAAATGTTGTTGGATGGCAGGTATAGCAAAGAACAAGATTTAGAAGAGATTGAGAATTTTCAAATACAACTGGCGCCTGGCGAAGAAAAAGTACTTTCGAAAAAAGTGGCAGGTGCAGCAATCAATGAACTGAATATGCGTATTCGGGAAGATAACCCGACACAATCATTGAGGTCACTGATTATTAAATGTGAATTCGATGGACAACAAACTGTTTGGGCTCCCTTGGGTGATTTTTTTGGTGCCGGCTACCGAATAGATGCTTATGAAACCAGGTATAATAAAGTGAGTGTTGATGGTAATTTGACCTCTAAATGGCTCATGCCATTTGAGAAAGCCTGTAAAATATCGGTGGAAAATATCGGAGAAAAGGCCATTGGAATTAACGGTTCTATACAATTTGTCGCCTATGAATGGAGCAAACAGTCCATGCATTTTTACACCTCATGGCATCAGTATACCCAATTTGATACAGGGACTCCTAAAGGGATGTTAGGAGGTAATGGAACTAAAGATGTAAATTTTGTATCTCTAAAAGGAAAAGGAATTTACGTTGGAGATGTTCTAACACTCTTTAATGATAATTTACCTCCCGGAAAATCTACATGGAAGAAAGAAGATGGACCATTTACAATGAGTTGGTGGGGCGAAGGTGATGAAAAAATATATATTGATGGGGAAGCATTTCCTTCGCATTTCGGGACAGGCACCGAAGATTATTATTGTTATGCATGGTGTAAACCCGAACAATTTTCACACCCATTTATTGCACAACCTTCCGGTGAAGGAAATCTAACCCCGGGGTATACGGTTAATACAAGAGTCAGAGCACTCGATGTATTGCCTTTTAATACAAGTTTACGATTTGACATGGAGCTATGGCATTGGAACACAGCAAGAGTCAATTATGCGCCTACTACTTTTTATTACATGAAACCCGGGGGTAACACCAATATTGAACCGGATTATAAAGGAGCACGAGAACAGGTGTTGCTTGATTTTGAAAAAATGTATCCGATTATTGATAAATAAGAGTAAATGAAATTTCAATATGCTCTAAAAATAAATACAACAATGCAACGATCACTTTTTATTATTTACAGTTTCATCTCTGTTATACTAATAGAGGGAGCTTGCATATTTAAACCCGATGGACAGGAAGTAACCGTCGAGTCTTTATTAAACGAGATGATAGACCGAGATGGCCTGGCAAAGCTTCCGCTACATAATTATAAGATGATGCAGGCCAGTAGTTATTCCCGTAAGTCCACGGCGCCCGGTCAGGAGGGGTGGTTCGACAACGCCGATGCCAGCCAGTTTGTTCGGGTAGATACCACAGAAGGGCGTATCGAGCATGTGTTGATGGATGTGGAAGGCCCCGGGGCAATCGTCCGGTTCTGGAGTACCTGGCATGCGCAACAGTTTTCCATGGGTACACTCCGGTTTTATTTTGACAATAGCCCTGTTCCTCAAATAGAAGGTCGAATTGATGACATTATTTCATCCAATAAGTATGTGGGGGCGCCACTTTCTCAAACTACATCGTCATTTCTGGAGAATGGAGGTTGGTTTTCAGGTCATAACCTCTATTTCCCGTTGCCCTATGCAAAGCATTGTAAAGTAACTTATCAGAAAGCAGATGAAAGTATAAATGATGTGTTGTACTACCAGATTAATTATCGGCGGTATGAAACGGGTACATTGGTCGATACATACCAAAAGGGAGATTGGGAAAGTGGAAAATACCGGGAAAATATTGCTGAAGTTAGTAATAAATTGATGCATGGTGAACCGCAGATAAATAAGAGGGTAGTCACTCAACTGGATGGTGTAGTCAAGCCGGGAGCGTTCTTGTCGGCAAGAATTGAAGGGGAGCAGGCCATCAAGAAATTGGTGATAAAACTAAATGCGGAACAAGTAGAACAAGCATTGCGTTCGACTGTAATAAGTCTGGAATTCGATGGCAAACCAACCGTTTGGGTGCCTGTAGGAGATCTGTTTGGGACAGGCTATAAGATTTCTCCCTCCAAAACATGGTTAAGCACTGTTGATGAGAATGGTGAGATGAGCCTGTTTTTTCCGATGCCGTTTCAAAAATCGGCGAAAGTGACGATTCACAATTTTGGGAAGGAAGATGTAGAAGTGGTGAAGCTGGAGATGCACCATGAAGCCTGGAATTGGGACGAGCAAAGCCTCTATTTTCATGCTAACTGGCGAAATTATCCCGATGTTGACACCTCGGAGAAAAAGGATGTGAATTATGTGACCATTTCCGGAAAAGGGAAATATGTGGGTGATGTACTTACCCTGTTTAACGATAGTTATGACTGGTGGGGCGAAGGAGATGAAAAAATCTACGTGGATGGAGAATCCTTTCCGTCCAACTTTGGAACAGGTACGGAGGATTATTACGGTTATGCCTGGTGCAGTGTAGTTGATTTTGCGACACCTTTCATTGCCCAACCTGTAGGCGATGGTAACAGAAGTCCCGGATTGACGGTGAACAGTCGCTGGCGTTCGCTGGATGTCATTCCTTTCAACCAATCTTTAAAGTTTGATATGGAGATCTGGCACTGGGGGAAAA
>JAEINY010000348.1 GCA_016342595.1 Marinilabiliaceae bacterium | reverse complement strand
GAATACAAATAACATAATAATTAAAAATCGTTGAAGTCTTGAAATTTCATTAGTTTTTAAACTGCACTCATTAATTAAAAATGGTTTTTTTATATAAGAGAGGGCTCCTAAATCAAGGCATGAGTCAATGATGGACTGTTCTCTGTTATCGGAAACCACCACCACAGGCATTTTATTCCCTTGCTTTTTTAAATCTGTTAAAATATCAAAGCCATTTTTTTCTGGCATGTGAATATCCAGAAAAGTCAAATCGGGTTGATGCTTCATAATCTTTTTCATGGCTTCTTTCCCATCTTTTGCTTCTATAATCTCAATGGGAAATTGCTTTAAGATCAATTTCATAATTAATCTGGATTCAACTCGTTCATCAGCTATTAATATCTTTTTCATGGCGGTATTGTTTGGTGTTTATTAGCTTCTGTGAAAAAATGCCAGCGAGAGCAAATTCTATTAATATATTTTAGCCGAAAGACCGAGCACTTGCAATACCCTATTTAACTCCCTAAGGCCAAAAGGTTTTTTTAAATAGGATAAGGCCCCCAGGTTTATGCATGAGTCAATAATAAATTGTTCCCGGTTATTTGAAGTGATTGCCACCGGCATAGTATTACCTTGCTCTTTGAGGTCTCTTAAAATGTTGAGCCCGTCTTTAAATGGCATGTGAATATCCAGAAAAGATAAATCAGGTTGGTATTTCCCGATTTTTTCCCAGGCTTCATTTCCATCTTGAGCCTCTATAATCTGAACAGGAAAGTGCCTTAAAAGCAATTTCATAATAATAATAGATTCAGCTGCGTCATCGGCGATTAGTATCTTTTTCATAACTTTAATATTTAGGACTTAATTAATTTATAAAAAGCACTTAATATCAATTCCCACACATTTGCTATATCCCTATTCAACTAACTATCTACCCCTAATGAAATTAACTAATTTTTTTTTATCTTTTTGTATATCTTCTCTTTGATGGTTAGAACGGTCTGAAAAAATGAACGTTCTCAATTTTCCTTGAAATTCAGTTTTTTGATGACGAATACCCTCTTTATAATGCTGAATCAAAAAAATGATCAAGATAGTGTACCCAATAAAGTGGATCATTGCTGAAATATTAATAGGCTTACACGCTCGCCATGTCGTAATCCATAATAAATGATGGTAAAAAGTAGCGTCCGGACTTTCGCTGTACCAACCAGCACAATACGATTTAATGTAATCGTATTGTGTTAATTGCAATTGAGTGGGGGCTTTTTATCTACTTTTTAGCTCGTGAAAAAGTAGAAGCCCGTGAAGCCTGTCCCGATTTTTTATCGGGAGCCTGAGCACTTATATGAAAAGAGTTGATTATGTGTTGTAGAAGTTTAATTGTGAAAAAGAACCCATGAAAATAAATACCATAATATACTATTTGTAGCACTAGTTCATTTTTTTTTGTGATCCTCTAAAAGGAAAACAAATCCATGATTGCTTTTATGATTGTTTTATAGGCTATTTAGTTAGGTTTTATTAATAGTGTGTGTATTATTTGATTCATTGTTTCGTACTCTGAACAAATCGGGTCCGTCGTTAATTTTCAATTTGATCTTCTAACCCTTAATGTATATGACCATCTGTTTTGCTATTCTCCTTATCCCACTTTTCTACATTATCATCCGATGTTGATTCTTGCTTACCGTCATCATCCGAAAGATTCAGTTTCTTGATGACATTATTAAGTTCTCTTAATGAAAATGGTTTCTTAAGATATGCCATGGCTCCTAAATCAAAACAAGCGTCAATAATGGCCTCATCCCGATGATCAGAAACCATTACAATAGCCGTTTTATCTCCTTGTTCTTGTAACTCCTTTAAAACATCAATACCATTTTTCATAGGCATTCGTATGTCAAGAAATGCTAAAGCCGGTTGATATTTCCGGATCTTCTTAAGGGCTTCTTCGCCATTGCATGCTTCAATGATTTTGATCGGAAACTGTTTTAAGATCATTTTCATAATTAAAATGCATTCTTTCTGATCATCAACAATTAATACTTTTTTCATGATTCAAAAATTTAATAGTAACAGATTTTCTCATTCTAGTATACCAAGACATTTGATCACCATCATGCCTTTCCTATCAATAACTCTAGCTGACCTATTCTAGAATTCTAAATTCAGAAAAATTGAGATCTTTATTCTTTTTCAGTTTGAAACTTTTCCATTTCATGCCAGTGTTTTCAACCATTAAACTAAAAGGTCACATAAAGATACCTCATTCCAGATACAAAATCAATTCGATTAAAACTTATTAAAAGTAAGCGACCTTCAGAATAGCTTCAAACAAGCCCTTTGGTGACAGGAAAGCCTAAGTCGAATCATAATGATTACCTTTAGCCATATTATTGGAAGAAACCATATTATTGGAAGAAGCCATATTTAGGGTGAATAAAGCATATGGATTATAGAGATATTGTTTTTTTGTCGGTAGCTGAAAACCTGAGTTTCTCAAAGGCTGCTGAAGAATTGTTTATTAGTCAGCCTGCTGTTACAAAGCACATCAAAGAGTTGGAGAGCAAGCTAAATACAGCCCTTTTTGAGCGTAAAGGAAATAAAATCTACTTGACCAAAGCCGGAAAACTCACCTATCGCCATTTAATGACCATCAAGCAACACTATGGCGAGCTTGAATTTGAGTTGGGGCGATTGAATGATGCATTTAAAGGCACCTTACGCATCGGGGCCAGTTCCACCATTTCGCAATACCTCATACCTAAGGTGATCGCTGCCTTCCACAAGCGGTATCCAAAAATTCAACTTTATCTGTTTAACGGTAATTCCTTTGAGATGGAAAAGAAGTTAATGGATAATGAGATAGACCTGGCTTTGGTGGAGAACGCTTCTTCACAGGCCAATATCAAATACATCGATTTTCTGGAGGATGAGATTGTTGGCGTCACTGCCAGTAATAGTGTGTATGCCAAACGCAGATGGCTATCAGTAGCAGAATTCCGGGAAATCCCCATTGTCCTGCGTGAGCAGGGATCCGGTACCCTGGAAGTGATTCAGAAATCTCTGCTAAAACAAGATATCCAGGTGGATAAACTCAACATTATTATTCACCTGGGGAGTACTGAAGCGATTAAGAATTTTTTGTATGATTTTGATGGTTTGGCCCTTGTATCTGAGAAATCCATCGAAAAGGAATTACGTTGGAAGGATGTTGTAAAGATAAATATCAAGAACATTCATCTGAATCGGAAATTCAGAATGGCTATCCGACAGGGACATGAAGTAGCGGCTGCCAAATTGTTTATGGATTTTCTTTCTCAATATAACTTTTAGTTATTGAATATAGAATATTGCTATTTGTTTTGATTATGGCTTGAGCCTACATTTGTCTTCTGTTAAAAGAAGATAATGTGATGGTATTCGATCAAAAAAAAATAAACTTCATTTATGGCAGCATCCTTTTTATATGCATGATGCCTTTTGTTTCACCTGCAGTAGCATTGGTATTGGGTATCCTACTGTCAGTGTTTGGCGTGAAAAATGCTGGTGTCACTAAATATACCTCCTTTGCTTTACAGGCATCTATTGTGCTAATGGGCTTTGGTATGAATTTAGAACAAGTCCTGTCCACTTCAAAAGCAGGACTGGTGGATACAGCCCTCTCGGTGTTTTTTGTGATGATTAGCGGGTTTTTATTGACAAAATTTCTAAAAGTGGATTCCAAAATCGGTGTCCTCATATCTGCCGGTACGGCCATCTGTGGGGGCAGTGCCATCGCTGCAGTAGCGCCGGTCATCAAGGCCCGAGATCATCAAATTTCGTTCGCCTTGGTGGTCATATTTATCTTAAATGCCATCGCTCTCATTCTATTTCCAATCATTGGCCATTATTTTAATTTGAGCCAGGAAACATTTGGTTATTGGGCGGCCATCGCCATTCACGATACCAGCTCTGTTGTTGGAGCAGGTGCTATATATGGAGAGAAAGCACTTGAAATAGCCACTACTGTGAAGTTAATACGGGCCCTGTGGATTATACCGTTATCCATTGTTTTGGCCTTGGTTCAAAAGGATAAAACGACGGGTAAAGTAAAGATCCCCTGGTTTATCGGCCTTTTTGTAGCAAGCATAGGATTGGCTTATTTATTTCCCAGCCTGGACACCACATTCATGCATTTTAATTGGCTGGGCAAACGGGGCATGGTCATCGCTCTTTTCTTAATTGGCGCTAACATCTCGCTTGCAGAAGCTAAAAAAGCAGGAGTGAAAAGTTTCATATTGGGGATTTTACTTTGGGCGCTGATTGGAGTCGCTTCGTTCGTTACATTAACGCTTAATGCATAGAAATTATGGATTATTATTGGATCATGTTGATCATCGCTATGGCAAGCCTTATTAAAGGAATGACCGGATTTGGGTTCGCTCTGGTCGCCTTTCCGCCCTTACTCATTTTCTATTCGCCCAAAGAGCTCATACCGGTGCTCATTTTATGTAATCTATTAGCATCGCTGATGATTATACTTCAAAAGAAAAAAAAGAGATTGGTCAATACACAGTTTCGCTCATTAATTGTGTTTGGCGCACTCTTTACCATTGTTGGTGTACTTACACTAAACTATATTTCTGAAAGGGCGTTGATGGTTATTATGAGCATCTTTTTTATCTTGCTTGCTTCCCTGTCGCTTTTGGGTGTTAAGTATTCCTTCAAACTGACTGATTTATCTTATCGGGTTGCAGGTGCCATACTGGGTTTTTTAACAGGAAGTATCTCCATCAGTGGACCTCCTTTGGCTCTCTTTATGAATGTAGCAAAGGTCGACAACCAGGTGTTCAGAGAGGTGTTTTCATGGTTCAGCATCGTCACGGCCACCATTGCATTGATAGGTTATGGCCTGATCGGCTTACTGACCATGGAAACCATAAAAATGACCATGCTGTTTTTACCGTGGCTTTTTGTAGGTTCATTCATTGGAAAGCGCTTGAACCAGTATGCTTCCCCCGCGTTATTCCAAAAAATTAGCATGGTGATTACACTCCTTTCAAGTGTGATGCTTTTATTGAAATGATGACGTCCGACGTACTCCGGGTGGGTCACCGGCAGTATTTTGGCCGACCGGAACATCTTTTTAGATTGATTTAATCACACAGAAAGACGATATTGCATTTACAGATGAATTACTTAGTCTAATCGTAAAGCAGAAACCATG
>JAEINY010000347.1 GCA_016342595.1 Marinilabiliaceae bacterium | reverse complement strand
TTAATTCTGATAGTAGTATCAACAGGGATTTTCGCAAAAAAGAAAACATTGAGATTTAACAAGAATGGTGTCTTTAAGATAGTTCAATTCACAGATACCCATTATTATTTTAATTCGCCAAAGTCGGCTGTGGTCATTAAGATGATGAATGAAATTCTGGATGCAGAAAAGCCTGATCTCGTCATTTTTACAGGCGATGTAGTGACCCTTGCACCTTTGGAAAAAGGATGGAGGGCCATTACCAAACCCATTGTGAAACGACAAATCCCATGGGCTGTCACTCTGGGCAACCACGATGATGAACAAGATCAAAAGCGGGAAGCTATCTTACCTCTTATTAAAGATATTCCCTGCAATGTCACTCTGGAAGGCGATAAAAAAATCTATGGACATGGAAATTATGTATTGCCCATTCAGTCTCAATTGGCGAATAAAACTGTAGCTTTATTGTATTGTATGGATTCCAATGCATATACCTCTATTGAAGGTGTTGGCAAATATGGCTGGTTCCGAAGGTCTCAAATCGACTGGTACAGCCAAACAAGTTCCCGCTGGACAAAAAAGAATGGCGGAACCCCTCTTCCGGCCTTGGCCTTCTTTCATATTCCACTGCCGGAATATACCCAGGCATGGGAAAAAGGCGATATGGAACCCATCGGCGTGAAAAACGAGGAAGTGTGTTCTCCGGTTATTAATACCGGGATGTTTGCCACCATGCTACAGCAAGGTGATGTGATGGGCACTTTCGTGGGGCATGATCATGTCAATGATTATGTGGCGGCTTTACATGGTATCGCTTTGATATACGGTCGTTTCTCAGGAGGGGCAAGTACTTATGGTGACCTGACCAATGGAGCCCGCGTTATTGTATTAGAAGAGGGTAAACGGCAATTCGCCACCTGGATTCGTGTACGCGGTGGGGAGAAGATAAATGAGGTGACCTATTGATAATAAAAACATAAGTCAGAAGTCCGATGTTTGAAGTGTTGCGGACTCGCGTCTTCACAGATCGGACTCCGGTCTCCTGACTTCTGATTTTTTCCCATTTTTGTGAAGTGAACAAACTCATCCAAATAATATTCTTCATCGCGTTATTCTTCTTTTCTATCCATGTACTGGCGTGGGATGAAGAGATTCGTTCCTTTTCCATTGAGGATGGATTACCCAATAACGCTATATCTTCAATAGTTGAGGATTCATTGGGGGTGATTTGGTACAGGCGATGGAATTGTGCGATTTGATGGTTACCGGTTTGTTACTATTGAGTTCCCGGGTGGTTATGACACCCCTTTGATAGGGAATAACAATTGGTTGAGAAGTGTGGATCAGTCGGGTATTTATAAATTCAACACCTATAACCATTCCTGGGAAATAGAAACAAATCCCCCAATATCAGGCAATATCACTGTATTTGCCGTATGTAATGATATCAGTGTGTTTTATGTAGTAGATGAGAATTTGTGCCGATATAATTCATTACTGGTCAAACAGTTTTCAGGCAGTATGATGAAAAATTCACCGCTATCACATTTGTTGGTAATTTGTTGTTTGTCGCTACGAAGGATGCATTGCATCAAATCGATACTGAAAGCCTGAAAGAGATTGACAGTATACATATGAAGGGCATTCAGTTTTTGAGTGCTGCTAGCGATAGTTCACTATTAGTTGGTACATCCCGGCATTTATACAGTATAAGCAGAGACATGAAAAGGCCTTTTAACGAATTGATATCAGGGTATTCGGTGTTGGATGTGACGGAGACCTTATTTTTTTATTGGATAGCTACAGGGCACAATGGACTACTACGCCTATCTAAAGAGACACATCAACTAAAAGAGTTCAATACATCTGATTATCCTGAATTTAAGGATGATTTTGTGACATGTGTTCATGTAGATAAGAATGGGAATATTTGGGCTGGTACCAGATATCAGGGCCTTTATCTGATTTCAAAGCAAAATAGCCGTTTTTATCATTATCATCCGGGAAAGCCCAGGGGTTTAACCCAGAGCAATGTAACAGGTATGCTGGGCCTTGAAGGAGGAAGAATTCTGCTCATGAATCCTTCTCAAATTTGGGTATGGACAAAAAATGCGGACGCTGTTCAATCTGTTCAATGTCCTGAATCAGAGGGAGTGTGTTATAGTTCATTGTGGAAAGAAGATGATCTGATATATATTGGAAGCAATCAGGGGCTATTTCGTTTATCTGAACAAAAGAAATTAGAGCCCATTAATAAAACCAAAGTCTTGGATGTGGTGAGCTTCTGGCGTCGACAAAATGGTATTTGGATCATCATCACCAATGATAATGCCTTTATTCAGGCCGATGCCGACTTTAACGTGATCAGCCGTATCGTTCCGGGAAAGATGCGTTCTGATGGAGTGCCACCTGGTCAGATCATGGATGTTTTGGAAACGCATGATGGGAAAATCTACCTGGCTACTGAAAATGGACTGGTTGTTTTCAATGAAAGCTTTCTCAGTTTTTCCATTGTTCAGGATCAATCGGATCAATATTTAAGCCCTAAAAACATAAACTGTCTTTTTGAAGATGAATCTGGAAAGATATGGGCGGGTACCCAAAATGATGGATTGTTTAGTTTCTGTCCTGACGGGCAATCTTTCAAAAGATATGATGCTTCACAAGGATTAACAGCTACATCGGTGTATTCTATTCAAGCTGATGAACAACAGCGATTATGGATGGGAACTGATCAAGGCTTGTTTCGGTTTAATACCAACCATAACCGGTTTACACGATTTACTGCTTCGGATGGTGTACAGGACAATCGCTTTTTGCCGCGATCAGCTTCCCGGTTAGAGACCGGAGAATTGCTTTTTGGTGGGGTGAATGGTTATAATTTGTTTCATCCCCGTCTGTTTGAGGTGAATGTCAGACAATCCTCCATATTTCTGTCGGAACTTCAGATCAATAATGAATCTGTGACAGGTGATCTTTCCAACCTGGTTTTTAATCATGATCAAAATGATGTTTCATTGGAATTTGCCTTATTAAACTATGCCCATGCCGGGAGAAATACTTACGCTATTAAGGTAGATGGATTAACAGAAGAGTGGGTGGATCTGGGAACACGAAATACCGTATTCTATAATAACCTGACCCCAGGCCGTTATATGTTTCATATTAAAGGATGGAGTAAGGATGGGGTTGAGGGAAAGCCTGTGCAATTATCCATTACCATTTTATCGCCCTGGTGGAAGACTTTAAGTGCCTACGCAGTATACTTTATAAGCTTTATTCTTGTAACGGGTCTTCTTATCCGGTTTTTCCTGCAACGTATTCATTTGCGTAACAGGCTTCAGTTGGAGACCATGAGACGGCAACAATCGGAGGAGATGATCGACTTTAAGCTTCAGTTTTTCACCAATGTATCCCATGAAATCCGGACACCACTTACATTAATTAGCGGCCCGTTGCAGCGTTTAGCCGATCAGGAGCAACTACACTCAGAAAAGGGGCGACAAATTCAAATCATTCGGCAGAACACAAATCGCTTACTTCGTTTAGTCGAGCAATTATTGGATTTCAGGAAATTGTAAAGTAATAAATTACCGTTTCAACCCATTAATCTGGATTTGGTTTCCTTTATAGAAGATGTGTTGAAGGCTTTTAAAGGTTTTGCCGATACACAACAAGTAATAATTAAAAATACATTGCCAGAAGATTCATTGGTTGTTGGATTTGATCCCGATAAGATGGAAAAGATACTCTTCAATCTTTTATCCAATGCCATCAAGTTTTCACCTCTACAGGGAATTGTAGAAGTAAATGTGAAAGTTGATAAGAAACAGTTGGTATTGTCTATTTGTGATCAGGGTAAAGGTATTGAACCGGAACGAATGGAAAAGTTTTTTAACCGGTTTGAATCGGAGGGAGGTGTTGGTATAGGATTGTCATTGACCCGGGAGTTGGTGCATATGCATGGCGGAACGATAATCTATAAACACAATTCCCTGGGACAAGGAAGTGTTTTTGAAGTCACTTTACCCATTGCCAGCTATAAAACACACGAGGAAAGCGAAAAGGTTATTTTTCAAGCCAAACCAGTGGCATTAATGACCGATAAAAAACAGACCTTACTGATTGCTGAAGATAACCGTGAATTGCGCTTGTATATCGCTTCTATATTTACAGGATATTTTAATGTGTTGCAAGCAGAAGATGGTAAACAGGCTCTGGAGATCTGTCAAAAGTATTTGCCCGATATGATTATCGCTGATTTGATGATGCCGTACATGGATGGTATTACTTTGTGTCGTCGAATCAAAACCAACATCGAAACAAGCCATATACCTTTGGTATTGCTCACGGCCTACACGGATATTCAACATCAGTTGTCGGGTTCGGAAGCAGGAGCTGATCTCTACATCCCCAAGCCTTTCGATGAAGAGTTGTTGAGGACTAATGTGGTGACCATTTTAAACAACCGGCAACGTGTTAAGGAGAAATACAGCAGTTCTTTCAATGTAGAGATGACAAGCCTGGTCACAAATAACCTGGACAAAGACCTGGTTAAAAGACTAACCAACTACATCGAAAAGAATATTGATGATTCAGATCTAAATGTGGATCGTCTGGCTATCGAGATTGGTTTGAGTCGTTCCCAGTTAACTCGTAAGTTGAATACCCTGGCAGGTATGGCGCCCGGTCTGTTTATTCAAAATTATCGTTTGAAGAAAGCTGCTGCATTGCTTAAACAGACTACCCAAAGTGTGTCTGAGATAGCCTATCAGACCGGTTTCTCAGATCCTAAATATTTCTCGCGTAACTTTAAAAAGTTATTTGGTGTGTCGCCTTCTGATTATCGCATATAGGAAGGTGTTATAATACGCACGAGGAAAAGGTTATCAATGGCTAAAATGAGCCAGCCTGCCGTCAGGTGTTATTTACCAATTGTTCGTAGATGCAGGTTCATCGACAGTTGGGAGGTGGCAGCTGTCAGTTGTCATTTTCCATGTGATAGTTACCTGTTTTCAGTCGATCGTTAACCCAACTTGAAAAAAATGTACCCATAAATGGCAAAAAAGTCAGTTTTTTTAATGAATTTTTGGGACTTTCAAAAATCTAACAATCAACAAATCAAAGACATAAGTTTTTCGAAAGCCTCTCGATTGTGACCCATAGATTTGTATAAAATTCTTCTATTTGTTATATTGCGCCCATGTAT
>JAEINY010000346.1 GCA_016342595.1 Marinilabiliaceae bacterium | reverse complement strand
TTCCAGTATGCCAGCTTCATAGTGAGCTTTAATGGAAAATTCATCTACTCTATCGTCCGGCAAATTGAAAGAACGTTTGATACTGGAGTGGTAAAATTCTTGTAATCTAAACTCATCCTGATTTTCGTTTTTTAACGCTTTGTCTGCTGAAATAGTCAAGACGCCTTTATCAACTTCAATATTGAATTCTTCTTTTTTGAATCCTGGTGCAGCCACTTCTATTAGGTACTCATTATCTGTTTCCATAATATTTACTGCAGGTTTACCGCCAATCCGGTTAAAGAAATATTCGGGTTCCCGGAAAAAATCCTTTCCAAAAAATGAATCAAACAGGTGGATGGTTTCAGGTTTTCTATGGGTGTATTTTCTAATAAGTGTCATGGTCATGTCCTCCAATTATAAAAATTAAAATGGTTTGTTAGGTGTTGTCAGTATTAAGCAATCTCAATTACTTGCTTGGGTTTTGGTTTAGCTGTTTCAAGTTTAGCAATTACAATATGTAGTATGCCAGCTTCGTAATTTGCCGAAATTTTCGATTCATCAACTTTGTTTTCCGGCAACCGGAAGGAGCGCTTAAATGAAGTAGGTGAAAATTCTCGTCTGTTGAATGTTGTCTCCTTCACTTCTTGATTTTCTTTTTTAGCTGAAATGGTTAATACTCCTTTATCAACTTCGATATTCAGTTCTTGATTAGTAAATCCAGGAGCGACTACTTCCACACGGAAATCATTAACTGATTCTTTAATATTTACCGCGGGTGCCGATTCGTTATTCTGAATAAAAGAACCTAAATCGCTATGCAGATTTCCACTAAAAAATTGATTTAAAATGCGTTGGTTATCTGCTAATGCAGGGTTACATCTTGTTACATGTGTCATAATTGTATCCTTTTATTTTGTTTAAACTATTTGCGTTGTTATGACTGTGTTATTTCAATAGATGTGCCACGTGAGCTCATGTGGCAGAAAGTCAGTGGAATGTGTGTTTAGTCAGACGAAATGACAGGTTGTGTTATTAATTGCTGTAAAAATGACAGTTTGAGGAAGCCTGAGTAATATTTTGTTAAAATAGAGATAACAAACAGATAATGGATCGAATAGTTAAAAAGAGGATCTTTGGCACTGTTACGAGAGTTATTTTCCTCCCAACAATTCCTGTGTATTGAGGTTGCTTGCTATCCGGTAGGCAACCTCTTTTATGTTTTTGTAAAAAAAAAGAGCGGACTCAGTAGGTGAATCCGCTCGCAGTATTGTGAAGAGATGTATGCTAATAATTCATGCAAAAACCAATGTGAAAATTAAACCAGGTTTGAGCATCCATGCTGCCAGCTTTAAAAGCGTAGTTAGGTTGAGCGCTGATGTAAAAATCCGTTTTATAATTCATGGGGATGTTAACACCGACTTCGCCTGCTAATCCAAAATGCCATTTATTAGTATTTGAAGAATATAACCCCATGTCAGTTCTGTAATTCATGTAGTAAGTACCTAATCCAACACCAATAAATGGCTGAACGGCGCTTTCGCGGTTCAGGTAGTATTTACCCTTGGCAAGAATTGGAATGGCATTAATGTATCGGTATTGTTTTCCGGTAATTTCACCATTGCGGAATGGATATGTTGCTTTGGGCATGGCTTCATAAAATGTGTTCCAACCTAAATAAAGTCCTGCTGAAATGTGATCATTCACAAACTGACCAAACTCAAGACTCATGCCTCTGAAGCTGGTTTTACTGATGTAATCTTTGGTATTACTCAGCGGCAGTCCAATGTTGTAGTTGATAGTGGTATATTTCTCCTGAGCAACACCTGAAAAGCTGAAACTTGAAATAATGAGAAGAAACAGGATGTATTTTAAATTTTTCATCTTCTGGATAATTTGTGAGTTAGAGAATTAATTGAACGGTGCTTGGTTGAAAAGATCATTTATGCCAGTTTCAACCCGGCTGTCAATGTAACTGTCTGAACCTTGAAGAAGGCCGTTTACGCCACCCACATAAATAACAGGCATGACTTCTTTATTAGTACCTTCGATTGGTTTTAGGGTATTAGGATCTGTCATGGTGATCACCAATGAGCCGGTGGTGTAGCTGTAGTATACAGGATAACCCCAGCCCGGATAGCCCCACCCCGGATAACCAGGATAACCCCATCCCGGATAGCCTGGGTAGTACCATCCCCAATAGTCATACCAGTAATCCCACCAGTAGTAGCCACTGTTTTCTTTTACTAAAGCACCAACGTATACCTGAAAATCAACACTGATGTCCGGTTCACCTTCTGTGGGAGGAAATTTCCGGGTGTAACCCAGTGATTTGTATTGATCTTCGATTTGTTTCAGAATTTTTTCATCCCATTCGCGACTGGGACCTTCGTTTTCTTCCCCATCTTTATAGTGTACGACACTATCGGGCATCATATAAGTTTTTGGGCCGTCGAAATCGTAGGAATCATCGTACTGGCTAATGGCAGTGTCCAACTCATCTACGTATTCAGCACCTTCCGGATAACAGCCAACAAAAAATACTGCTATACTTAAAAGTGATAAATAAAAAAGCTTCTTTTTCATGTTAGATTATTTTATAAGTTAAGTTATTCTACAAAACTATCATTTATCTTTGATGTAAATTGAAACAAGTCATTGATTTTTTTGTTTAGTATAACCCACTATAATAGTACAACTATGAAAAAGTTTTTATTGCTGCTGATTGCAGTTATCGGATTGGGAAGTGCCCGGGCGCAAATTTCCAATGAAGAGTTTGAACTGGTACGTTCCATATTTAATTCTGAACGTAAGGTGTTATTCGCACAAAACATGGAACTTTCCACAAAGCAAGCGGAATTGTTTTGGCCTGTCTATGAGTCTTATGAGAAGGAGAAAGCCCCAGTGGGTAATGCCCGTGTGAAGTTGGTAAAGCAGCTCGTAGATGATGCAGATAAGCTGACTGATGATAAAATAGATGCCTTATATAAAGAATCATTTGCGTTAACCATGAAGCGTATGAAACTCCGCAGGAAGTATTATAAAATTATTAAAAAGGAGATCAATACACATGTAGCTGCCCGCTTTTTGCAGTTAGATGAATATGTGAATACGGCTGTCACGGCTCAGCTTTTGGATGGGATTCCTTTAGTAGGCGTGAAGAAAGATTAAACGATACTTTCATGTTTTAAAAATAAACCGGCACCAGGCCGGTTTTTTTTATATCTCCTTCTGATTGATTCCAATCATTGATAAATCGTTCCAATAGTGTGGATAAGATTTGGATACCACATCCGGATCATCAATAATAAGATCAAATCCTTTAATGATGGCTGGCGCAAAAGCCATGGCCATGCGGTGATCTTTATAGGTGTTGATAGTGATGGTTTGGTTTTCTTTCCCAGCTTGGGAGCCATTCCATGATAAGCTATCTTTTCCATTGGTTTCAAGTGAGAAGCCAAGTTTTCCAAGTTCATTGATTAGTGCTTTAATGCGGTCGGTTTCTTTAATTTTTAGCGACTGTAAACCGGTGAATGAAAAGGATACGCCTAGCAGGCAACAGCAAGTGGCAATTGTTTGAGCCAGATCCGGTTCGTTAATGAAATTATATTTCAGGTGTTTTGCTGTCGATCCGGTGTGTGTGAGTGTGACGCCTCGTTGCGAGAACTTAGTTTTTACACCGAGTGATTCAAAAATGGTTTTCACTTCACTGTCGCCCTGGAGACTGATTTTCTTAAGGCCCTGAAGGGTGAATTCACATCCGGGAAGTAGGGCGGCCATCTCATACCAATAGGATGCTGCACTCCAATCCGACTCAACTGAGGTGACCTTGGGTTGGTAATTGGCTTCAGAAATGGTAATGCAGTTCTCTTTCCAGAATGATTTGACACCAAATTCCTGCATCAAATCCAGCGTCATGCGGATATATGGTTTGGAAATAATGTCGCCGGTCAATAGTAAAGTAAGGCCATTCTCAATGGTAGGGGCAATCATAAGAATCGCCGAAATGTATTGGCTGCTTATATTTCCAGGGAGTTCTAATTCGCCACCTTTCAAGGCGCTGCCAAATATTTTCAGAGGCGGATATCCGTCTTTTTCCAGATATTCAATTTTCGCACCCAGATTATTTAAGGCATCCACTAAGGGTTTGATGGGTCTTTGTTTCATCCGCTCAGAACCGGTAATGGTCCATTCACCAACTATTTTAGATAAAAAAGCGGTCAGAAATCGCATAGAAGTACCGGCGGCGCCTACGTCAAAAGTGCTACTGTTGGCATTTAATACGCCCAACATGACTTTGGTATCATCACTTTCGGATAAGTTCTTGATCGTGTAGGGGCTGTAACTTAAGGCATTGAGCAATAGTAACCGGTTGCTGATGCTTTTGGATGAAGGCAAAGAAATCGTTGCCTTAGTTTTTATGGTGCTTGATGATAGTTTATATTGCATGATGAATCGAATCTGTGGGGGTGTACAAAAGGGCGCTTAGTGATTAATTCTTTTCGCAGCTTAAATTTTTTTATAAAAATGGAGGGTGTCGATAATTTCCTCCCTGGTGGCCAGGCAATTGATCTGAATTTTTCCAATCGATTCAAGTAAAGTAAAGTTAATCTGATTGGATTCATTTTTCTTATCATGGGTCATCAACCGGTACAATTCATCGAAATGTGTTTCCGAGAAGTCAAACCGGCCATAAATGCACTCCAGTTGTTTGGCAATTTCAACTACTTGAGGCATTGGAAATCCTAAACGAATATGTGAAAGATACAATTCACAAACCATTCCATAAGCTACGGCATACCCGTGTAAAACAGGTCTTTTTTCGTGCATGGCCAGGCTTTCGAAAGCATGCCCGAATGTGTGGCCGAAGTTTAATGCTTTGCGAATATGATTTTCAGTGGGATCGCTCTGTACGAAATGATCTTTTATCCGAATGGAATCAGCAACCAGTCTTTTTAAATGATCCAAACTTGGATTCTTAATATCAAATGCTTTCAATTCATCCCATTTATCCTTGGAGTAAATGAAAGCATGCTTGATCATTTCGGCAAAACCCGAAATCATATTGGGTTGGTCAAGTGTATCCAGGAAACTGGTTTCAATGAGTACCGCTGAGGCTTGATTAAATACTCCGATTTCATTTTTATAACCTTCAAAGTTAATACCCGTTTTGCCACCGATGGATGCATCTACCTGAGCCAACAAAGTAGTGGGGATATTCACAAACTGAATGCCTCGTTTAAAAGTGGAAGCTGCAAA
>JAEINY010000345.1 GCA_016342595.1 Marinilabiliaceae bacterium | reverse complement strand
ACATTTTTTACCCGCTTAATAATTTCTGAATTGTCCATAATAGGTGAGATTTATCTTAGCTACAAGGTACTAAAGCGATAAGGAAATGTAAAGCACAATGGTATTGTATTTGGTTGGGAAATTGATCTTTTGAAAGGTTATGTTGGCTGATTGAGTATTTAATGGTTAGCGTAAGGAGTAAATCCATTTGAGGCCTCCTGCATCCGTTTAGAGGGCGTGATCAATAGTGAATAAAGATAGCATCCCTGCTCCTGTAGTATTAGGACTTCGTTTTGTTATGCAAACTCAACTGGAGCATTTTCTTGAAGATTTTAGTATAATTGGTTTGCGCCAAAGGTACAAGGTCCTTAAACATAGTCCGACAGGGCTATGTTAATGAATGCGAAATTTTGAGCTCCATGGAAGCATCGTCGGAATACTATTCCTAAACGATGCTTAGATTAATTTCAAGGGCTATTTTTTTTTCACTATTCCAACCCATCCGCCACCAGGTGCCAGGTGTACGGATAATTTAGAAGCGTCCGTAACAGTCAGCGTTTCTTTCTTGTAGTCTGTTGCATTTCGATGGGCATTTTCACCATCTTTCCAAAGTATTAATTCATATTTACCAGCATCCAGAAAACTGAAATCAATCGTAAAATCGCGTGCCGTCCAGTCTGTCATTGCTCCCAGGTACCATGTATCCCCATTTTTACGCGCCATCACAACATAGTCACTCACTTGGGCTTCAAGTACTTTGGTATCATCCCATACAGATGGCACCGGCGACAAAAATTCCATACACTCCGGTTCTTTGTAATAGTGGGTTGGATTGTCAGCCAGCATTTGCAGCGGACTTTCATAAACCACATACATCGCCAATTGATGACAACGGGTGCCCTGACTCATTGGCTTAGACCAAACTGCCCTGAAATCTTTTTGCGCAGCATTTATCATAGCTCCCGGTGTGAAGTCCATGGGGCCACTCACCATTCGAATAAAAGGTAAAGTCACGTTGTGTTCCGGATCTTCCTTATCAATCCACTTGTTTTGCTCCAGGCCAAAAATACCTTCGCGCGTTATCACATTGGGATACGCACGACGCAAACCGGTAGGCTTATAAGACCCATGAAAATCAACCAATAATTTATGATCAGCCGCTTTGCGAGCTATTTTGTGATAATAATTAACCATCCACTGGTCATCACGCTGCATAAAATCGACTTTTATCCCTTTCACTCCCCATTTCTCGAATTGTGCCAGTGCTTCATCCAATTTATCATCCAATGCTTTCCAGGTCACCCATAAAATAATACCTACATTTTTCTTTTCACCATATTGAAGAATGGCATCCAGATCAACTTCCTTTTTAATCTTCAATACATCTTCCAAATGGTACCACCCTTCATCAAGGATAATGTAGTTCAATCCATATTTTGCAGCAAAGTCAATGTAATATTTATAGGTTTCGGTATTGACACCCGACTCAAAATCCACACCCGTTATGTTCAGGTCATTCCACCAATCCCAGGCCACTTTCCCCGGAGTTATCCAGGCCGGATCATCAATTTGCAGGGGTTTGGCCAGTTTATAAACCAATTCTGATTCAACTAATTCTTTGTCATTATCACTCACAATGAGCAAGCGCCAGGGGAAAGGCCTTTTCCCTGTAGTTTCAGCCAGGTAATCAGCATATTTAGCAACACTGACGTCACGATCACTCGTTTGCTTTGTTTCCAACGGGTAGGCCGAAAACTTTCCTTTTAAACCATAATCTCCATAACCTTCCAGGAACATTCCCGGATAATCTTCCAGATCCGATTCGGAAATAAATACTTTACGGCCATTGGGCAAGTCAACCAGCGTTCCTGTTGAACAAAAACGTTCAGGTGTAATTTCTGAAAGGCTTATGTAGGAATAAAGACGTTCCTGATGTGTGTAGATACTCTCCTCTTCGGGAAACCAGATTTTATAATCATCCTTAAAATTAAAAGTAACCTCTTCATCCATCACAGTTATCCGGCCCTTTTGCCGGGTCACCCACCTGTAGGCAGCTCCTTCATTGTAAGCCCTGACCACCAGGCTGTACCCCTTAGAAAATGAAATGGTCATTTCATTGCATTCATTGTGGATAAACTGATACTTTCGTTTTACTATTGGAGAAATACTTTCGGTGATGTGTTTGGTAGATGTCCTTTTTACTTTGGCTGCTTTTCCCAAGGTAAGACCATTATTTAGCGATAAGGAAATGGGGGATGCCAAAAGAATGTCCTGTTCCTCCTTTTGAACCCGCCATGTGGTGGACTGGTCAACGTTAACGGAGATAATTAAACGATTATCGGGACTTTTTACCTGGTAGTTTTTGGCAGAAAGGCAGGTACTCAATAATAATACAATAAGTCCCGTGAATAATTTTAGTTTCATAAAAATAGTATTTTAGATATTCCTTGTGAAAATAAGTAAATAACAAACGGATGACCACCTAAAGCAGTCAGCAAAAATCTATTTAAACTGCGCATCACGCACTGCTTTAAACTCCGAAGTTTCATTCCATTGCGGGTACTGATCGGTATTGGCAACGGCCCACCCCACACGGAAGAGTAATTGAGCATCTTCTACGACTCCTAACAGATCCCACCACTCTTCATACTCATCACCGGGTTTGTGATAACAGTTGTTAATCCAATACTGCTCTTTTTCGGTCATGTATGCTTTGCCTTTCTCCCAATGGTCATTATTACCACGGGCAAAAATGGCCGGTACGCCTACCCGGGCAAAACTGAAATGATCGGACCGATAATACATACCGGTATGAGCATTAGGATCAGGTAAAATATAACGTCCTTTTTTCTCAGCTTCAGTGCGTACTAACTGGTCCAGATCAGATTGACCATAACCGGTTACCATCACATCTTTACATCGTCCGAAAGGTAACATCAAATCATTATTAATATTGGCCACTGTTTTAGATATGGGATACACCGGATGATCGGCATAATAGCCAGAGCCATTCAACCCGGATTCTTCGGCGGTGGGTGCCATGATAACGACAGACCGGCGTGGCTTCCGGGGCATGGCATTAAAGGCACGGGCAATTTCCATCATCCAGGCCAGAGACGTCCCATTATCTACTGCACCATTATAAATGGAATCACCATCCATCTTTTTTCCAATTCCCAAATGATCCCAGTGAGCGGTATAGAAGAGGTACTCATCTGCTAAATCAGTGCCGGGAATTTTACCCAATACATTGTATGATTTAGCCTTCTCCCACCGGTTAGTCATGGCCAAATTGGCTTGCACACCCATATTAAAACCCTTGTAAGCTGTTTGACGTACTTCGGTAATCAATTGCTCCAGGTCTTTACCTACCAATGAGAACAGTTCTTTGGCTTTCGCGAAGGTGATCCACCCTTCAGCCTTACACCGGTTCTTATAATCATCTTCCGGTTGCGGATAAATTTTTGCAGTTGATCCAGAGTTCACCACCACCGACCAGGGATAACCGGCCCCTTTATCCTGATGAACAATTAACACGGCTTCGGCACCCTGACGGGCTGCTTCTTCATATTTATAGGTCCAACGGCCATAATAGGTCATGGCATCACCGTTGAAGAAATCCGCCTTACCCGACTCCAGACCCGGATCATTCACCAAGACAATCACCGTCTTACCTTTCACATTCAAATCTTTATAATCATTCCAATTGTATTCAGGTGCCACAATTCCAAACCCGGCAAATACCATATCCGATGCTTGAAGCAAGATGTTTTCTTCCAGGCGGCGGGAAAAAGTGATGAAGTCGTCCACATATTGCATTTGCATCCTACCATCGGGCATCACAATGGAGAGCGGCTCCTCTATTCGTCCTCTTACTTTCACCAGTGGCACCTCTTGTAAATAACTATCGCCATTTGCTGGTTCCAGACCAATTGATTTAAAAGTGGATTGCAGGTATTCAATAGTTTTGGTTTCACCTTGGGTGAAGGGCTTGCGGCCTTGATAGGCATCACCGGCCAATTCCATAACATATTCCTTCATCCTGACTTCAGAGATCACTGATTCAGCTGTTTTCAGTTGCTCTTCTTCACTCTGACAGGCCATTAGCAGCAAAGGAATTGAGAGAAAAGACAATGTTTTATATAACATGCTATTAAAATTTATTGAATATGGGTTTATTGCAGATGAAGGTAAAAATAGATATTTAGTTTTCAACATCCATTGGTTAATATCTTATATAAAAATTTAGTAACCTCCCGGCATGAATGCCGTAACTCCACTAGATAAAATCAAATATCACATTTATGAAAAGCACCACAGACCGGTATCGACTTTAAAGGGCCACAATTCTTTACCCGTGACACGCTCTTTATCAGTCAAACCACTCACGTTAAGCTGTTTTCAAAGGATGAAGAATCAGGTATTAAACAAACCTGCTATAAGGTAGATGAGAATGCAATTGCATCAGGCAACTCCTTCCAGATACCTGGTGACGGACTTCATCAAATCACCTTCTATTCGGTAGATAACGTTAACAACCAGGAACAGCATAAAGAGAGCGAAGTAGTGGTTGATAATAAAGGCCCTGAAGTATACATCAATTTCAGTATTAAACCAATCCGAACAGAAACACACGAAAGCGAATTAATTGAGGTATACCCGCCCTATGTGAAAATGTACATTGGGGCCACCGATCAACAATGCGGCACTAAATCCATTCATTACAGCATCGATGGCGGTACGCGTAAAAATTATACCAGTTCCGGCTCTCCGGCTGATGTAGAATTGTTCCAGGAAGAAAAGCTCTATTCGGTAGTGGTGGAAGCCACTGATAAACTAGGCAACAGCAGCCAAAGACCCATCACTTTCCGAATCGCAAAAAAATAAGATAATCTGAAGTATTGAATAATACCGTTTACCAATCAAAATGAGCGATAAAAGATCGCTCTTTGATTGTGTATCGGCATTTACCACTTGTAATAAGCAAAATACTTTACCAATCTTTTTGTTATACAATTGGTATAAAGCCGGAGCTACATGTTCCGGCTTTTTTATTTAAAAAGAATCTATACTCACAAGCTACTTGTCTAAATCAAAATCACCTTATGATTAATGATTTACTAACCTTCAATCCATCACAAAAACAGCTTTTGCTATTCTCCTTTCTTCACAAACAGAGCCACAATAGCTCCGGTAGCTACACCCATTACCAAGGCTCCAACGACAGCAATTCAGAAAATAGTTTTCAACAAACTTCATACATCGGCTATTTGAGTTATGGCATTAAGCATCTACCCT
>JAEINY010000344.1 GCA_016342595.1 Marinilabiliaceae bacterium | reverse complement strand
AACTATGAAACCTGATAAATTCAAGAACTACTATACAGGGACCAATAACCTGTTTTTTCCGGACTATGAATTTGTTATTAAGCTCAGTTTTCCACGTGTATTTGTGCGTTATAAACGCACTGAAGGCTATTATACTAATTTTAATAAGTTTTTTAAGAATGTGGCTGAAGTACAATACCTGGACGGAAAAAGGCCTTCAAAGGTGGAAGAGGAAGATGTATTAAATGACATCTGGAACTATCTCACCATGGAAAAAAGTACACAGCAGGATGACTATGTGGAGGGAGATGATCCATCTTCATGAAACCTGTTTCATCCCATCCAATGAAAAAGGCCGCCACCCCCGGCATTGAGTTAGTTGCACTGGCAAGTACGGCAGCACTAAAGTTCATATTAATGGATTGGTTGCAATGGCGAAGTGTTTTCATTGCAGGAGCTTGCCTGTTTTGGCTGGTGTATATCCTATTGCAAAACCGCTCTACAAATAAACTTCATTTATGGGGTTTTAAATCAAGTGGTTTTAAGCAAACCCTGCTGTTTTTAGCACCGATTGTTTTACTGTGCATCGTGGTGTCCATGTTATATGCCAGCTTCCGGAACAAGCTCTACTTTACCTGGCACCTCCTTCCAATTCTAATTCTTTATCCTTTATGGGGTATTATTCAGCAGTTTTTGATGTTGGGTATCATTTCGCAAAACCTGCATACCCTGTTTAATAAACATGTCAACCGCTATGTTGTCATTTTGCTTGTTTCCACTTTATTTAGCCTGATTCATTATCCCGATTATTTTCTGATGCTCTTTTCTTTTTTACTCGAAATCGTGTTTATCAGTGTCTATTTTAAATGGAAAAACCTGTGGGCTATCGGCATTACACATGGCTGGATCGCCACCTTTATCCTCTTTTATGTATCGGATCGCCACCTTTGGCTGGAACTATTCGCCGGTTACTAAATATGAAAGAACCGTTTCAGTTCGCTTCCTTTTTTAAGTTTGTAATGAACAAAAAATAAGACCGCTGCAACCGGCATCAGTGATGCTGCAGCAATGATGCTCCAACCAAACTGGATCACCTGGCGCAAGTAGAAGGATATACTCCCTTCAATACTCAACAGAAACAGGCCCAAGGCCATAAATATAACGGCCAAAATATTAAACCCAAGCTGATTGGACAGGCGAATCAATAACAGGACTATTAACAACAAGACATACAGGGAAAGGAGGATGGGCATGCCCAGCTTTGTACCCCAATTGGCATTCACACTTATTTGATCCAGCACAAACAGCATCCCTGCGAGAGAAAGAAAATGAACAGTCACCATTAAAACCGGCCTTGTTCTCAAAAATGTAAAAGCACTGATGTTGGCAAATAATGCAAGTGAAGCGACCAGGTTATACTTAGCCCAGGAAATAGTATGGCTGATGATCAGGTTGATCAGGAGGGTGGCTACTATTCCAGACCCCAAAATGATTCCAGAAATCTGCCAAAATAACTTGAGCTTTTGCTCCCTGGTCAGATTGACAATCTCCCTTAGTATTTGCCCCTTGAGATTGACCTTATTGAGCTCATCCTGACCGGTCTCCAACCTTTTCTTACCTGCTTCAAGACCGCATAAAGGGCATGAAGTCATATTTTTATCCAGTTCTACACCACAGTTGTTACAACTTTTCATTGTTCATTACGGGTTTAGTTATTCGAATGTGAATGCCCTGTTTAGTCAGAAAATTCAGATATCTGCGTTCAAAATCCCGGCTTTTCGTGATATTCCCAAAACTCAATACCAGCTTATCCTCATACCCAATCACACCACAGTTGAGCTTAAGCTTCTTATTAGGGGGGGGTGGTGAAACAATGAAATGGTCAATCTTATTGCGAATGGGTTGCGGTAAATCAATTTTCCCCAGGTTGGTGACCACACCACTGTATTGGTTGGTTCCTTCAGAATAGTATTTCCAATAGAGCACAAGATTTTTTAGCCAGACAGGGATGCCTCTGACAAAGGGATTGCGTTCACTGCCCACATTACGGGAAACGATTTTACTGATGTTCTTTTCATCGGTTTCCAGGCGCATGGTATGGTAAACTGTTTTCAACAGTTCATCAAAAGTATATTCGCCCATGCGAAAATCGACTTCAGGCATCACAAACAGTGAGAAATTGCGCAATGTTTTGGTCGGGTATATATTTCGCAAGTTCACCGGTACCTGGATGCGGGCAATCTTATGAGGCACCTGGATACCCTTCTTCTGTGCTTCCAGGCAGATATCCTGCAATACCAGTAAATAAACGGCCACCAGGTAATCCGTTACACTCACCCCTTTTTCGGAAGCTACTTGCTTCATTCGGTCAATGGGTAAAATGGCGTACAGCACATCAAAGCGAGGCTTTCTTTTTAAAGGAAAAGGCAAATGAAAAGCTTTGGATTTTTTGATCACCCCGGGAATGTTTTCCTTAAAGTATCGGTTATAGGCGTCTTCATATTCCTGTTCGTCCACACGCGAAGAGAGAAAGGTATCATTCAGATCGGCCGGGTGATGGTCCTTCTCTTCAAAATAATAAACTAATAAGGTTTTGAAAAAGGTTAATAAGCCATAGCCGTCGGTCAGGATATGCGAAAATTCAGCACTCAGCCTGTTTTTATGAACCAGAATTCTTAATAAGCGTTTATCTCCCTTTTTCGAATCAAAGGATCGGCAGGGCATCCCTTTGTCGTGGCAGATACTTACGGGATGATCTACCTGCTCCAGGTAAAACCAAAAGAACCCGTGCCGCAAGGTCACTTTAAAGTATGGAAATCTCTTTTCGACCCGCTCCACAGCCCTGTAGAGACAGCTAATGGTAACCTGTTCTTTCAAAATGGCCGTTAAACGCATCACCGTAGTCAGTTCCTTACTGCGTATGGCAGGAAAGATTTTAGCAGCGTTGTCTAAAGGGATCCAAAATAGTTTCTGTTCTTTCATTCCTGTAAACGGTTCTGCAAAAACTCAGAATTGACTGATTGGCCAAATAATACCCATCGAAATTATTTAGTTGAAATGATTCCGGATGAGTCAATATTAATGTAATTTTGAATAGTAAGATAAGGATAAATATAACATGAAAGAATTTCTTATCATACTTTCCGCCAGCTGGAAATTTGCAGCTACTTTTCCTGTTGCTGTTTTAGTTTTTGACCTGTCGTTCTTTGAAACGCTGCTATATACCAATATAGGCGGCTTGATGGGAATTATAATAGCGGCGATGGCCTCAAAGGGCATTATTCATTTTTCGAACATCCTGTTTCCGGTTAAGATCTTCAGAAAGAGAAAAAAGAAAAGAATATTCACCCGAAAAAGCCGACGAATTATAAAAATTAAGGTAAGATATGGGTTACCGGGAATTATTCTGCTCACGCATGTTCTGTTATCTATTCCGGTTGGTGTGTTTCTCCTGACCAGGTATTTCGGAAGAAAAAATATCAATTACTTATACCTGGTGTTCGCCCAGTTAGTTTGGTCCCTGGTTTTCACATTCTTTTATGTTAAGTTATTTATCTTCATTCATGGGGGGGTGTGACTAAAAACCAGTGTAAGGATTAAAATGCAGGGTGTTGTAGAAACCGGATTGAAGTACACTAAAAGTAAGTCAATAACTTGATAACAAAAAAAGCCCATCAAAATTGACAGGCCTTTAAGGAATTGTAAGAATATAATATCTTAAGAATTATACTACTTTCACATTTACAGCATTCAAGCCTTTACGACCTTCTTGCAGATCAAATTCCACTTCGTCCCCTTCATTAATTGTGTCAATTAAACCGGTTACGTGAACGAAATGTTCTTTTCCATTTTCTTCTTCAGCAATGAAACCAAAACCTTTTGCTTCGTTGAAGAATTTTACTTTACCTCTATTCATTTTTACTCTATTGAAATTATTAAATCGAGGGTAAAGATAGACTAATAATTGAGATAAAAGTGGGTTTGCGTGAATATATTTTTATAATATTCAGACAATTAGTGATTCAACCGCCCGAATAGCTATATCCACTTAGGAAAGCAGTCTAAAAGGGATTGCTAACGCCGGGAAATATAAAAGAATTTTATCATTCTACAGCAAGCTATAAAGGGCATCAATGAGCAGTAATTTATGGGTACATGGTGTCATAAACCTGCCTTCTACAGAAGGGTTTCTCATACAAAAGAACAATTAAAATGAAAAAACAGGGGAACTAGAAGCAACCGGAACATCAAAACTCAGACCCATCTTCCCGGAGAACAAATATGTTTCTGAAGTTAGAGCTTCTCCTGCTATATTTAGTTCAATTACCATGCCTTGTCCACATTACCGGTGTATCAAATTCAGTGGTTTAAAAAGTTTCTGTAAGTGTTTGCCAAGTCCATGTCCAGTAATTATTAACTTTTATACCTGATTCATCAATTCCAATTACTTTTGCCTGGATGACATTCTGCTTAATACCCTCATAAACCGGGAGCAAACGATCCGCAACACGATTAAGCATATTATAAATGGTACCTTCGCTCATAGAAACATTACAAATGCATTTTAGCAATTCCGGTAAACGGCCAAACGGAATGTATTGCCGGGTGCTCAGATAACTGACAAATGTAGTCAGCCGATTACCGTTTTGAACCGGAGCTGTAAATCCCGCTGGAAATTGATCGGTCGACACATGGCCACATTTACATTTTGCTTGATAAACCTGATGTTCTATAACCGTTGCCTGTATAGGAGGGATGTTTATTACCTGCCGATTGGACTGAAGGGTAAATGCATCCAAAGTATGTATTTCTCCGCAATCCTGACATCTTTCATAAGGAAGATATGTAATGATTTAGTCGGTTTTTTCGCATGGAAGCAATGTATTTCCCTTGTGTCCTGGTTTACCACCTGACTTTTTATTATTGGGTTGACGTAAATTCTTCTGACGGGGAGGTCTTTCAAAATCTTGCGATGGCTGACGAGAGCTATTGCGTCTGTTCTTAGAAGCTTTTAACTGACGATGTTATTTCTTCAGGATTCTGATATCCTCTTGCATTTCACTGATGATCTTTTCGACCTTGTTGCAGAATTCAACAAAGAGATCGATTATCTCATCTTTACTGAGAGGCTCAAGAGATTCGCGCTTTATCATTGATCATGTATGGTGCAAAGATGCTGCTTAAAATTAATCAATAAACTACCGCAACAGTCTTGTTATAAACAAAAGGACTAGATTCACTAGATTTTCAACATGATCCCAGTTTAACTGCTTTTATCCGATTTGGTTCAAAATGAAAAAACCTGTAAATCAG
>JAEINY010000343.1 GCA_016342595.1 Marinilabiliaceae bacterium | reverse complement strand
TCGGTTGTTTTATTATATTTTTCCATTCCCCTCTGCGTCTATTAATTTTAAATAAGTTGTTAGACAACCTTTTCTCATGTATCCTTTTTATTTCATAATCGGATTCTAATTAATCTTAGCATAAGATTAAGGTGGCTTTAAAATTATTTTTCTGATGCTAATCATTCATCTTTAACACCACCATCAAGACTGTTTGTTGATAATGGCAAAATTATGCACCTTTGTGCATGACGGATAGAAAAATCCGGTAAAAGAGCGGTATAATACTGCCATGGTGTGAATAGATAAATTTTGGTTAATATGTTACCTACAGTATTTTTTGAGAGTCGACTTCAATTTAATAATCTGGACATAAAGTCGCTTAAAGATTTGATTCAACAAGCCGGAGATATATTTTATAAGCCACATAAAAGCGACTTTTATAAAATTATATACATCGAAAGTGGTAAGGCAACATTTTATATTGATTTTGTCCGGCATGAGATACATGGTGGTATGATTCTGTTTATCTCCAAAGAACCGGTTTACTGGTTTGAAGAGGTGAAAGATCTGCAGGGTACAGCGATCTTATTCTCGGCTGATTTAATTCATCAGGTGAGCACATTTTTTAAGTCTTATCTTATCTGGAAGATAAAAGATTGTACATGGGGTCACTCAATTAAATCGTTGATGGAATTGATTACAATAGAGTATAGTTATAAGGAACAAGATTCTACCCAAGTTCAGGAATATCTTTTGAATGCTTTATTAATGTATTTGAAGAGAAGTCAGGTATCCACCGAAATATCCAATCAACACGATTATCAATTGTTTTTTCGATTTAGAGACTTTGTGGAGAGGTTGTATAAAGAGAAAAAACAAATTTCGAACTATAGTGCGTTGTTGGCCATATCGGAACGCAACCTGCATCGGATCACCTTAAAATTTGCAGGGAAATCGCCGGGCAAAATCATTGAAGAGCGTATTGTTCTTGAAGCCAAACGATTATTGGCCTACACAAAGCTTAGAAACAAAGAAATAGCTGAGCAATTGGGTTTTCATGATGATTCCTATTTTATTAAATTCTTCAGGAAACATGTAAAAATGACGCCAAAAGGATTCCAGCAACAGGTGCAGGAGAAGGCTTCAGAGAATGGCAATAAGTACAGACAAGATCATCAATAGTAAACGAATTTTTATACTACAATATTAAAGGAACTGATGGAACATATTCCCGACATCAATTTTCGGCAAAAGAAATCCAACGAGATGGGTTTCGAAATTATGAGCATTCATGATTTTAGACTTCGTGGAGAAGTTGTGGAGCCTAAAATAAGTACGTTGCACAGAGTCCATTTTCATTTGTTGATGTTTTTTACAAAGGGAAGCGGTTCGCATTTGGTGGATTTTAAATCCTACGATCTCAAAAAAGGTGATTTGTTGATTATCACCAAAGAACAAGTTCAGGCTTTTAATCTAAATCAGGAGCAAGAAGGCTATATTATACTTTTTACAGATCAATTTTTAAACAAGAATCTGTCACAAGGCGACTATTTTGCTTTCTATCGCTTTTTCGCCATGAGTAAATACCCTCCAATCATTGGATTTGATGAAAAGGAGTTGGTCGATTTAACACCATGCATGGAAGGGATGGTGCGCGAGTATAACCGGGAAGATAATTTTGCCAAGGTGGAAATTGTCAGAAGTTTATTGAAGATTCTATTGCTATCCGCTGAAAGAATGGCCCGGCATAATATTCAACAACCTAATTCTGCTGAATTCAAAACGTTTATGCTCTTTCAGAATCTTTTATCCAAGGAGTATACCAAAACCAGAGATGCAATTGATTATGCATCCACTTTAAATATTAGTTACAGACAGTTGAACGATATATGTAAAGAATTTACCCAAAAAACAGCAAAGGCTGTTATTGACGGATTCGTCATACTTGAGGCTAAACGAAAACTTTCTCAAATAGATCTTCCTATTAAAGAAATCTCCTATTCACTAGGTTTTGATGAGCCCACTAACTTCGTGAAATACTTTAAGAAACAGACCCGTCTTTCGCCTAAACTGTTCCGTGAACAAATCAGTGGATAATTGATCCAAAACATACATTTACCATTTTAAGGCTTTAATTAACCTTTATTCACCTCCCCGGTGCATATAGTTTTGCAGCATAATAATTCAAACAATTAAAGCATCTAAAAAATGAGAACAGTATTAGCAACAGCAGGCATGTTTTTAAGTCTAATGGCATGTGGTTCAAATGATGATGATACAACTCCTGTAGTGAGTAATAAAGAAAAAGCAGTAGCGGTATTGAATAGTATTGAGACAGGTGATCAGAATGCGATTGCTTATATCAATGCTGAAAATTACACCCAACACAATCTTGGTGTGGCCGACGGTCTGGCCGGATTTGGTGCAGTCTTGCAACAATTGCCCGAAGGAAGTGCCAAAGTAAATGTAGTGCGTGCTTTTGAAGATGGCGATTATGTATTTAGCCATACCGAATACAGCTTCTTTGGTCCCAAAGCAGGTTTTGATATTTTTCGATTTGACAAGGGACAAATTGTGGAGCATTGGGATAATCTCACGGTGATCACCAAACCAAACCCAAGTGGCAGAACCCAATTTGATGGCGCGACTAAAATTCAGGACCTGGAGAAGACAGAGAGCAATAAAGAACTAGCGGAAGGTTTTGTCAATACCATCCTGGTACAAGGAAAAATGGATCAATTGGGCAACTATTTTGATGGAGACAATTACATTCAGCATAATTCTACCATTGCTGATGGTTTATCCGGTTTAGGTCAGGCACTCGAGGCCTTGGGGAAGATGGGGATCTCCATGATTTATGATGAAGTTCATATGGTATTAGGTGAAGGTAACTTTGTATTGGTTGTGAGTGAAGGTCGATTTGGGGGTGAGCACACTTCTTATTATGATCTTTTTAGGGTTGAAAAGGGCAAAATTGCAGAACACTGGGATGTGATTGAAACAATCTTGCCAGAGTCAGAACGGAAGCATAGCAACGGTAAATTTTAATCTTGACAATACCAGGTAAGGGGCGTTCGTTAGTTCGATATGTCCCCTTTTTTGGCTTTGTCATATATCAGGGGTGAATCTTTTACATAAAAGTTCAACCTCTAATTGCGACAGAGCCTCAGTTTTTTAAGATGTTTAGCAGCACTCATCTCACCATTTAGTACTTGACTTTTGAAACGATGAAATTTGCTTACCTTTCTTTATTTCCGATGGCACTCGTATTTATCATTGCTCACCTATTTCCGACTCCACTATTCTTTCGTCAATGATCGCAGAAATACCAGTGCTGGAGCATGTAAGAACCCAATTGCCATATGCTTTATTGTGTGGTTTATTATCGGCATGTGGTTTTTTATTGTTGGGATTTATAATTTAGATAGGCTAATTAATTAAAAATATTAAAGTTATTAAGATGAATAAATACCTTGAATTTTTAAGAAAAATTAAATCAGTAGCATTTGCAACGACTGATGGTCAGAATCCTCATGTGAGAATCGCCGATGTGATGTTGGTGGAAGACGATCAGTTATTCTTTCTCGTACCAAGAGGTAAGCCCTTTTACAGGCAACTGAAGCAAAATCCCAGACTTGCCTTGGTTGGGATGGATCGTACTTATAAATCAGTTCGGATTACAGGTAATATTGAATTCGTTGACCGATCTTATGTAGATAAAATATTTGAAGCTAATCCCATGATGAATGACCTTTATGGGGGTGAAAAGCGGGATATACTGGAAGCCTATCGCATGAAAAGCGGTGTAGGAGATGTGTTTGACTTATCCGTAACACCACCCTTTCGTGAACGATTTGCTTTCGGAGAAGAAACGGTTAATTCGGTAGGTTATAGGATTAATTCCGAATGTAAGAGTTGTGGCGATTGTATTGACGCCTGTCCTGAGAGTTGTATTGTGGAAGGTGAAACTTACTCAATCAACGGAACAAACTGTTTAGAATGCGGTCGATGCATGGAGGTATGCAATTTTGATGCTATTGATGCTCCACAGGCATTTGATAATGTGGTATAAATGTTAGCTGATTAAAAATCGAAGCCTATCATTACTGTAGCGCTTCGATTTTTCATTAAAGGAGAAATGATTGACATATTATAGTGTTGCAGATTTTAATGGATTTCATTGCACTAGATCCTATATTATTCGTAAATTAATGAGGCATTAAAGAATCTCATTAAAATGAATGATTTTTTAGAATTGGGATTTTTATTAGTAGTCGGGTATATGGCCGGATGGTTATGTCATAAAATTCGCCTACCTAAAATTATTGGATACATTGCCGCCGGTATTGTTTTTAGTCCGCACACAATCCCTTTAATAGATTATGATTTCGTGATCTACACCGAACCTCTTATAGAGTTAAGTATCGCATTCATTGCTTTTGAGGTCGGCGGGGCTTTAAAATGGAGTCGAATAAAAAAGCATGAGAAAGAGATTGTATATATCACGCTATTAGCTAGTTTTGTGCCTTTTATCTTCATCTTTTCAGGGATATTGTTATTGGGTCTTTTGGTTCCCGCTCAATTACCTTTTAGTATAGTGATCCTGTTGTTACTGGCCATGCAATTAGGTGCTTTAGCAAGCTCGACAGCACCGGCTGCTACTTTAGCCATTATGCATGAATACAAGGCCAAAGGCAAAGTGACTGACACCATTTTGGGAGTTGTTTCACTGGATGATACCTTGGGCATCATCTTGTTTAGTCTGGTGATTAATATTGAAATGTTTTTAATCGGCAGTCAGCCCGGCTTGACGGTACCTGCATTCTTCCTCCTGTTTTATCCTATAGGAGGTGCTCTGGCACTGGGTATCTGTTTGGCTTATCTGATGATGGTGACTTTTCACCTGCTACCTAAAAAAGAGGAGGGGCAATGGATTGTGGTGATTGTTTCTCTTATTGTCATATGTGTGGGTGTTTGTAAATGGTTGCATTTGGATACATTGTTGGCAGCCATGACCATGGGAATAATTATTGTGAATCGAAGTAAATACCACCATCATATATTCAGGATTATTGAACGCTATACGGAAGAATTAATCTTTCTTTTCTTTTTTATATTAAGTGGCTTGCATCTTAATATAACTACCATTCCCCAGGCATTACCTTTGATACTGTTATTTGTGATATTACGAATTTTGGGGAAATATACCGGAGCCTGGTGGGGCGGGAAACTTGCAAAATCAGACGCGTCAATTATAAAACATACCGCCGGAGGTTTAATTCCCCAAGCTGGTATTGTGATCGGATTAGTATTAAA
>JAEINY010000342.1 GCA_016342595.1 Marinilabiliaceae bacterium | reverse complement strand
ATCAATAGATCTAAATTAATTGGAATTACTGTATCGAAAAGACCTCGACTAAGAACCGCTTTTAGTTTTTATACTTTTTGGTCTGCAGCTTTTATCCTATCTTTGCAGGCCCCAAAATCAGTATCCTACACTATTCCCTTTCAACTTAGGTGAATCATCCCTTAAAATGAACAGATGGAGTTTTTATGTGTCAGTGTTAGGCTGATGCGTTTGGAAACGTATTAATTGTAAATACATCATAGAATGGTTTTTATTGAAAGATTAACGAAAGGAACAAACCTTAAAAATGAAATCCTCTCCGGATTAACCGTTGCCCTGGCATTGGTACCCGAAGCGGTGGCCTTTTCGCTAATGGCTGAAGTGAGTCCGTTAATTGGGCTTTACTCGGCTTTTATCATCGGACTAATCACGGCTATTATGGGTGGACGTCCGGGAATGATTTCCGGAGCTACCGGTGCCATTGCAGTAGTCATTGTTAGCCTGGTGGTGCGTCATGGGGTGGAGTACCTTTTTGCAGCAGTTGTGCTGATGGGGCTTATCCAATTATTGGTGGGCGTGTTTCGGTTGGGTAAGTTTATTCGATTGGTGCCTCATCCGGTGATGTTTGGATTTGTAAATGGGTTAGCCATTGTCATATTCATGGCTCAGCTTAGCCAGTTTAAGTTTGATGCCGGCGGCGGTGCGATGGAATGGTTAACAGGAACACCTCTATATATCATGTTGGGTTTTGTAATTTTAACCATGCTTATCATTCATTTTTTACCTAAATTAACCAAAGTAGTACCGGCAGCTTTGGCAGCCATTTTAGTGGTGTCGGGTATTATTGTTGCTTTTGGCATTGAAACCAAAACCGTTGGTGACATTGCTTCCATTTCGGGTGGATTACCAAAATTCCACATGCCTGATCTGCCTTTCACCTGGGAGACATTGAAGATCATTTTTCCATACTCGCTGGTTATGGCCTTGGTGGGCTTGATTGAGAGTTTGTTAACCTTATCGGTGATTGATGAGATGACAGAAACACGTGGACGTGGGAACAAAGAATCCGTAGCGCAGGGTGTAGCTAACATCGTGTGTGGCTTCTTCAGTGGTATGGGTGGCTGTGCCATGATTGGTCAGAGTATCATTAACGTGAGTTCTGGTGGTCGCAAACGTATTTCTGGTATTGTGGCAGCCGTTGGTTTATTACTGATTGTGTTGTTTGGTTCCTCTTTGATCGAACAAGTACCCATGGCAGCTCTGGTAGGATTGATGTTTATGGTAGCTATTGGTACATTTGAGTGGGCCAGCTTGAAGATATTCCGCAAGGTTCCCGTTACGGACGTGATGGTGATGTTTATTGTGGCTGGTATTACTGTGTTCTTCCACAATTTGGCCGTGGCCGTGATTGTAGGGGTGATCATTTCAGCATTGACCTTTGCCTGGGAGAACGCTAAACGTATTCGTGCCCGTAAACATGTAGATGAGCATGGCATTAAGCATTATGAAATTTTTGGACCACTATTCTTTGGATCTGTTACTGCTTTCCAGGAGAAATTTGATGTGATGAACGATCCTGATGAAGTGATTATTGATTTCAAAGAGTCGCGTGTAGCCGATCACTCGGCCATTGAAGCCTTGAATAAATTGACTGAGCGGTATGCTAAGCAAAATAAAAAGGTGCACTTACGCCACTTGAGTGAAGATTGTCGCATGATGCTGGATAATGCATCGGCCATAATCGATGTGAATATCTGGGAAGATCCCAAATATAAAATTGTATCTAATAAGCTGGCTTAAGCTAGAAGCGAAGCTGTTTAGTTGAACGAAGATAGATAGAAACACCCCCAAGCTCAGGCTCGGGGGTGTTTTTTTATGAGGCTACTGTTCAATCAACTGACTGTTATCACGCTTGTCGTGGAAACAACTCTGTATCCCCACCGGTGAAATCTGTTTTCGCATTATTGTATTCTACAATACTCTAGTAAAGTTCGGTTCTGATTTTTTCTGAAAGAGTGAAAAGATTTTCAATAAGGGGATCGTCCAGCAGCCATTCATCAGTGATGTAGATGCCAAAATCACCAAATTGTTTTAAGTCGCAGTAACTAATAAAGAAACTTGTTGGTGTTTCCTGGTTGGGAATTATTGAGTAACTCTGACTTAAAAAACGGGGATTGATGGTGCTGGTGGGATAGTATTTCTTTGAACAGTCAATTTTCCGGTCTGTTTTGCGGGCAAATTCTTTTAACAGTTCAATGGCTGATTTATCTTCTTCCATGTTTGTCCAGTTTAAAACTATTTGTATTGTTTGTCACCATTAAATCAGTTTTTCTAATCTTTGTGAGATTGAACTATTAATTTGACGTCAAGATTATCAAAACTACTAAAACAGTAAGTAAAAACAAATGAGATAAGCGAAACTGAAGGCATATTTTGATCGTTTTGAATGGGACGGGCTAATAATTATTCCAATAATATGAAAGAAACTATTACAGTACTCCAATTGGTTTGAATGTGCCGGTCAAAATAGCATTGTTATCGCCGTTGAGCGCTAATATGAACTAAAACAAATGATCGAACCATCATTTATTACCTCAAAAACCTCTTCTCAAAAAAGGATATGCATTCTGAGGGCTAAAAATTATGGTCGAAAATTGTTAATAGAGATTCTGAGGCATTAGAATGCTTAAGAAAATAGAATCATTGATCATATGAGACCTCAAGTGAGTCAAAAAGAAAAATAGAAGGGGAATATGAGGCCTGCATTGTATGATTAAAAATGAGTGAGAGCATTTGTGTTGAGCCTGGTTCATTTAAATGTAAAAAAAGTTTTTGGGAGGAAGTTGAATCTTAAAATGGATTGTTGTAAATTACTGATAGTAATATGTATTCACGCCAAACTATTAATTGATGATACCAACCGTTCATGCCCGCAGCATCATTGCTGATGTTAGTTCAGTTACAACAACTTTGTTGAATGCCCTTACCAGGCGCGACTTGACGGAGGATGTTTACCTCACTGGTTTGATCGCCCGTTTGACCAATAATAATACGAAGCTTACCCAGGCTAATATGGAAATGAGTGCACATTCACTGTTACCTTCCATTGATAAGAAGCGTGGTGAATATGTTCAAGCGGTTTTTTACGAAGTGAAGGCCAAACGACGTTGGCCCGATGATTCGGTTCGGGAGGCGGCTGAGCAAGTCTATAAGGTTATTGAGAAATATGGATTGCACACCATTAATAAATCCTATGCCGAGGAGAGTGCCAATATTAATGCGCTCTTATGTGATTTGGAAGAAGAAGAGATTAAAGCAGCTGTTACAAGCTTAAATGGATTTGCCGGTTTGCTTAATCAATTGGAGATGACTCAAAAGGAGTTTGAAGCCGCTTATTTGCAAGAGGTGAAACAGAAAGTTGATGCGGATAAAAATCGATCGGCCACCGAATTAAGTTTAGAGCTGCGGTCGCAACTTAATAAAGAACTGGTGACCTATGTGAATACCATGGCCAGGGTAAGGCCAGTAGAGTATCAGGGTGTGGCTGAAGAACTCGCTGTTATTATTGAGGATAGTAACCGGCGGGTGCGTAGCCGATTAAAAAAAGCCATAGAACCGGAAGTAACCGGCAAATCTAATGTGTCTGAAAAGAATTAGTTAAAATTTAAAAGGATCTGTGACCGTTTTCTTTACTTGAACTTTGCGCTACTATATAACTCTTATTTTTAAAAACACACACAATTACAGTCAGGTTATTCCGACACAATTCCTTAGTTGTTTATAATGGTTGTGGTCATCACAGTGGAGGAGATCAGTAATAGCAAAGCTGCTTGCAAGGCAGCATGTACTTCTTTCACTGTTTGGTTCATGATGGCAGAGATCTCCACATCTTTGATGATTGATTTCATCTTTTTCTGATATTCCTTCGCATTTTCTTTCCCAAATATTTCTTTATGCAGTTCACAAATATCCACCAAGCTTAATAACATTATTTCATTATGTTGAGGCGGTTCGTTATATTCGATGATCCTATTTAAACGTTGTTTTAAAGTATCTTCAGGCTCGCTGTTTTGTGCCGGGTATTTATGAATCGTAAAAAACCAAAGGATCTTCTCTTCTTTTTGCGTGATAATTTTCTTTTTAATGAGTTTATCGATGGCTTGTTGTTTGATTTCATCTGCTTTTTGCCCGATGGTTTGTATCCAATCCTGAACTGTTTTTTCCTTTTTTGACTGGACAATTAGGTTGAGGTATTCATCTAAAAGGGAATCGCCGGTGTTTATTTTATCTTTTACCAGTACTTTATTTTTAAGAATGATTTCAATTCGGTTATGTAAAGAAAGTTCTAGTAAAATGGCCCCGGCCAGACTGAAGGAATAGGCCATGGAGTCGGCGATAAAAGAGCCGCTTTCATCATCCAGTGAAAGAAGGGTTAATTGGTCAATCAGGCTAATTTTCATAGTGTTTATGGTTTACTTTTTGATTAACACTGTGTGTAATGATAAGCATTAAGCGCGCTTAATATAGAGTTTATCAAAAATAAGAAAATAGTGAACAAAACCCAAAGAGTGGCGAAAGAAAGCCCTATTCCGGATTCTATCCACCACCCAATGCTTTGTAAATATAGACCATGAATATCATCGGCCACAAACCAATATGGTGATTTGAGTAATCAAATTCTGAGGCGGATTCCGATCTACTTCAATTTTCTTATCTTCGCAAAAAATATAACGGTGATGAGCAATTTTAAAGAAGATTTGATGAAAGTGAAGGCATTTGCCTTTGATGTGGATGGTGTTTTGTCAGCACAAATTATTCCTATGCATCCAAGTGGAGAACCTATGCGTACTGCTAATATAAAGGATGGATTTGCAGTTCAGTTGGCCGTTAAGCTGGGGTATCCCATTACCATTATCACCGGAGGTAATACTGAAGCCGTTCGTAAGCGTTATGAAAATTTGGGTGTGACATCTATTTATATGGGGGCTTCTGAAAAAATGATTCATTTTAATGATTGGCTGGAAAAAAATGATCTTAAAGCTGAAGAAGTGCTATACATGGGCGATGATTTACCCGATTACCCGGTAATGAAACGTGTAGGGATTCCGGTTTGTCCGTCCGACGCAGTAGAAGAAATAAAATCACTTTGTAAATACATTTCTGACCGAAAGGGAGGAGAAGGTTGTGTGCGTGATGTGATGGAGCAGGTTTTACGGGCGCATGGAAAATGGGCACTGGATTATAAATGGTAAAAAGTTTCTGGCAATTCACCTATAATATTTAGACCCTCCCCGAATGGCTGGCAGCTAAAAGCTAATAGC
>JAEINY010000341.1 GCA_016342595.1 Marinilabiliaceae bacterium | reverse complement strand
TCCTTTTTTAACCTGTGCATTTTCCAGATAAATGTTTGATTTACCCGTCACTCCTCTAAAAAGGTTAATAAACTCCATGATAAATCCGACTGAAACAGAGTGGGAAAGTTCAGATTCTTTATTGTGAGCCATTTTCCAAAGACATTCCAAAGCAGAAAACTTGGTTCGTGTTTCATTGATTGGTCCAATAATACTTCTGAACACGCGAATGGCTTCCCGTACCGTTGATTTCTCCAGAATATGAAGGTCATTATCCACATCAAATACATGACGTTCTGATTTGTCCAGATAGGTGTACAATAAATCTCTGGCTTCCTCCAGATCAGCGGCTTTAATTAATAGTTTATGAACATCGGGATTGGCTTCCCACAGTCGTTTTTTATAACCTTCGTAGTCAATTTTGAAATGTGACTTAAACATCGCTACTTCATCAGAAAAAACATCATCGAGTAATTTTGTACTGATCCATTTAACTTTTTTTGGTGCTTCTTGTTTTTTTTCGGATTCCGATTTCATAGATATGGAGTTTGTAGGTGAATGAAACTCATATAAGTTATCGAAATTGCTACTTAAAGGCAAGAAATTAAAGATTATAAACAGAGTAAGGGGCATAAAAAAGGTTGTTCCCTTTTTAAAGAAACAACCTTTTACAATTTGTTTAAAATATCAATACACCAAAATTTCATCGCAAAAAAGCCAGGAGGGAAGTCCGGCACCAGGCTTTCCCTCCGGGATATTTCCATAATTTGGTACGTTTACCTGAATATATCTGGCTTGTTTACTTATATCTACTATGCCCATCTCAATGACTTTTACGCGTGGCAAAATATCATCTTGAAAATGATATTGGGCTGTTGCGCTTTCTTAGGCGCACAGCTGATCATTGCACCTGAAAGTGCTGCCAGTGACATCCATTTATAAAATGATGTTTTCATGATTCAGTTATTTATTGGTTAGATGACCGGCCGGACGAATTTCCGCACCTTCGGTATGTTGCAATTTATCTCCCAACTCATATCGGGCCCGGTCGGCTACAAGAGATAACTCTTTTACAACATCGGGATGTTGGTCGATTACATTGGTCGTTTCGCCGATATCTTCTTTGAGGTTATAAAGTTCCAGTCCGCAGGGCATCTGTTTGGTTCCGCCCGGATAACCGTCTTTTCCCGGCGCATATTGACGATAAGAGCGGTATTCATGGGGAAAGTATAATTTCCAATCGCCTTTTGTAACCGCCACCAATTCACCGCCCCGGTATGACCAAAAATCATCGCGAGGGCTGTCTTCTTTGCCCTGCATGACGGAAAGGATATTCACCCCATCAATTTTCTTCTCAGGTAGCGGAGCACCGGTTATTTGGGCAATGGTTGGCAAAATATCCATGGTGGTAGTCAGCTGATCTGTTACCAGGCCTTTGGCAATATGATCGGGCCAGTGCATAATGCAAGGGACCCGTATGCCACCTTCCCACATGGAGCCTTTACCCTCGCGCAGCGGGCCGGGTGATCCGGCATGATTTCCAAAGCACATCCAGGGGCCATTGTCACTGGTGAAAATAACCAGGGTGTTGTCATCTGCCCCAATCTCTTTTAAGGCTTTCATCACTTCACCCACCGACCAATCAATTTCCATCATCACATCACCATAGAGTCCCTTTTTACTTTTACCTCTGAATTTATCAGAAGCAGCAATAGGGGCATGCGGCATGGAGTGCGCCAGGTATAAAAAGAAGGGGCCTTCATCTTTTTGGCGATGAATGTAATCCACTGCTTTTTCAGTGTATAGGGTAGTAATATTGTCCTGATCCTTCAAGGAAAGGAATTCATCTATTTTTTGATTACCTTCAATAAGTGGTAAATTGGGATACCTTAATTTCCAGGGTTTGGCCACACTATCTTTTTCATGCACCGAAATGCCATCGTAATCGATGGGCCACATGTCATTAGAATAGGGAATCCCCAGGTATTCATCAAAACCATGCTGGAGGGGTAAAAATGCCGGGTTATGCCCCAAGTGCCATTTCCCCACCATGCCGGTGTTATAACCTTGTTTTTTGAGGAGTTCGGCAATGGTTAGTTCATCCGTATTTAATCCAACCAGTGAATCCCATGGCATCAAGGCGCCCCGGATGCCAATCCGTTGGTTGTAACAACCGGTGAGTAATGCGGAGCGGGAGGCACTACAAACAGCAGTGCTTACATGAAAATTGGTGAATCGGACACCATTTTGAGCCAAGCCGTCCAGGTGAGGCGTTTCAAAATCAGTGGCCCCATAACAGCTTAAATCACCATACCCTTGATCGTCGGTAAAAATGATGACAATATTGGGTTTTTGGTTTTGCTGGCAGCCCGTTAATAATAAAGTGGCAAATACGGCCAGTGAAAATAATGGTTTTAGTCGTTTCATTTTTTAATTAGTTAATCGCAATTTCATCAATGAACATCCAGGCTTTTTCGCCTTTGGCCACATGCCATTTGGGACAAGTACCAATGTTTTTCACAATCACTTTTACAAATCGTCCGTGCATATCTTCTTGTTGAAGCATCACACGTTTTGATGATTTTCGCCCCATACTTTCCAGTGATTCTATATTTTTTGTTAGTGGCCGACTATAGCTCTTACCATCATCGGACCAACTGACCTCAATGGACTCAGGGAAGAATATCCATGACTCGGCATCTTGAACCATGCCCACCGAGACCTGATTGAAATTTGTGACTGATTGAAAATCGATAATCGCCTCCAGATCATTGCCATTGAAACCCATCCAAAATCCATCATTGAAAAGACGGGTGCCTGTTTCACCATCAATCAAAGCTGTTGCCCCACCGGCACTGTATTTGGGATGAGGGTTCGTTTTTAGCTCTATCGTTTGCCCAATGGCTTTGTGTTTTATTTGAAGCCGTTTGGTGGGTATATCTTCTTCATTGGCATAGTCCCACTCCAGGTATTCATGTGTTAATTCGTCAACTTTTTCGGGATATTGATTGGCCAGATTGGTCATTTCTGTGTTATCCTGCTTTAGGTTTACCAGGAATAGTTGGTCGTTATCAGGATGCAGCGATCCCGGATTAACCGGATCCTGGGGAAATCCGATCAATTTCCAGTCACCTTTGCGGATGGCCCAGCTGGCACCACTTTTCCACCGGAACATTTCATGCGGACTCGCCTTATCTTTGTTGATCACTTTTTTAAGACTTTTGCCATCCAGGTTTCCGGGTAATTTCTGAATACCACAATAATCAGCCAGTGTGGGTAACCAATCTACATTAAACGCCATTTGGTGACGTGTTGTATTTTGTGGAATAGCCTTAGGATAACTGATGATGGATGGCACACGGATACCGCCTTCGAACAGCGTGAATTTACAGCCCCGGTATGGGCCAGCGTTACCACCGCCGCCAAATGTGCGATCTTCGGTGCTGTGGCCATGATCGGACTGTAAAATAACAATGGTATTTTCTCGCAAGCTCAGTCGATCCAACGTTGCTAATAATTGACCGATGTAATCGTCCATAGTGGAGATAAAAGCCGCATAATCGCGCCGTGGCATGTCCAGGTCTTTATAGTGTTCGCGCCATTTAACCTTGGGTTGCAAGGGGTAGTGCGGCATATTGATGGCGTAATACATAAAGAAGGGTTCAGCCTGGTGTTCTTCAATGAATTCAACGGCCTTATCGGCCATTAATTGACCGAAATATTCGCCATCGTGCCACACTTCTTTGCCGTTTTCCCACAAGTCGTGACGGTTAGGCCCGTTCCAGTAAAAGAAATGGCTGTAATTATCAATGCATCCGCCCATGTGACCAAACGAGTAGTCAAAACCTTGACCCAACGGCATGGTTTCGGGGGTGTAACCGACGTGCCATTTACCAATATGAGCGGTGGCATAACCGGCTTCTTTCATGACTTCGGCAATGGTCACTTTTTCGGTGGGCATGCCCGTATGTCCCGCATGTGAGGAAGCATTGCCCGGTAAACCGGCAGCGTGTGGATTTTGCCCGGTTAACATGGAGGCCCGGGATGGCGAACAAACCGGTGCTGCTACATAAAACTGGGTGAACTTCACACCTGTTTCCGCCAATTGATCCATGTGTGGGGTCGTTAAATCTTTGGCACCATAACAGTTCATGTCAATGGATCCCTGATCATCAGTCAGAATAATGACCACATTGGGTTGTTTGTTTTGAGCTGCGACAGTCTGACCAGCTAGCAAAGTGGCTGGTAGTGCTATTGAAAGGAGTGTTTTTCTTGAAATCATATCAGTAAGAAACGAATTGTGATTTCAAAATTACGGCTCATAAATGAGTCCGGTGTAAAATACCGGTTCAGAAAGTGGGAAAGATGTTCAGAATGGCAGTGAGGCTTTAAAATGTGTGGTTATTGCCAGTATGGCGGAAAGGATATTTTGGGGTTTGGGATGGTTTTGAGGTGATTTGAAGTTACTACCTTAACAGTATCAAATAATTTACTACTTTTATTTCACACATTATGCAAATACAAATTTACTTTAACCAACTAACTCATACATCATGAATCCCCCAGCGTAGTTTAACTAAATTATCTCCTATCGGAAGCCTTCCTCTGGCATGTTTTATTTCCTTCCCGGTTTAATGCCTGTTCTCTTCATGGGTTAAATAACCCGGTATATTTCTCTTTAAAATATACATTTTATTAAAACGTTTAAAAATGAAACACAAGATTTTGAATATAGCGTTAATGTTTCTTCTACCTGTTCTTTTGGGGGCGGGGTGTGGGAAGGATGAGTTGCCTCCTTTAGAAGACAAAATTCTAAAAGTAACAGAGATGAATGCGTCCGGTTGTAAAGATCAATTAAAATCATCTGATATTGAACGATATGTTGAACTTAAAGCTGAAAACGATAACCAACTCAGGGTTAGGTTTATTAATGCCAGTTTAAATTGTTGCCCCGGGGAGATTACTTCTAATGCCTTTATACAAAATGAGATATTGAAGATCGTGTTTATGGAGGAAACCATGGCTTGTAATTGCATCTGTGATTTTGATCTGGAATGTGTAATAGACTCAATGGAGAACAGAAGTTATGAAATGGAGGTTTATGCCCATAGTGAAAAGCCTAAAGCAAAATTCACGTTTTATTATTCTAAAAAATTAAATGCCAGGATAAAAGTTTCAGATAACTAAAAGAATACATGATGAGAAAATATATTCTACTTTCATTCATTATTAGATTTTGGGTTCAGGTTCTTTGCTGTAATAGATCTCCAGACCCCCAAAATTATCAGGCTAGTGGAATAATTTGTATATTATAGTATTTATTATTCTAGGGGTTTTTTTACACAAAAAAATTGTAACACAG
>JAEINY010000340.1 GCA_016342595.1 Marinilabiliaceae bacterium | reverse complement strand
GCTGAAGGAACAACAGGTTTTACAGAACGGACATAACCGACTGTAATACAATTATATAATACGACATCGTGTCGCAACAACGGAGCAGCTGCTACGGATGTAACACTTAAATTACAATTGCGCTGGAGCATTGATAACTTTGCAACTTCATTAGGCGAATTTAATTATGGAGGATCCACTTACAACCTGACATCCGTGGATTTATCAGGTACTGCGTCTGTAACAACAGACGTTGAATTCAGGGTATACACCTACAATGCCACATCCGCACCCTCAATATTAGCACTAGTAAGTGACTTTGAGGCCGCGAGTGTTGATGGTACACCAAGTTCTTACTCAACTCAATTAAGTTCGGCTGCCATTTGGGGTAGTGGCACTGGAGCCACCTTTACCCTATCTATGGAAAATGATGACGAGATTGTCATATATTCAGGTAACTCTAACCTAATTATTAATAACGGAGCAGAAACTACTGGTTACGTTGTCACAATCTTCAACCTGATCGGCCAGCCTGTATTTGAAACCAATACATATCTGAGCCAGGGTAAAAATACTATCGCACTAAATAGCGTTACACCTGGTTTTTACATTGTAATGTTACAAGGCACCAATACTCAAATAAACCAAAAAGTCTTGATAAAATAAGATTACAACTTACAATTAATGAAGAATTGCCCGATGGAAACAGCGGGCAATTATTTTAAAACAAAACTTAAAGTTGCTTCGACACAATTCCTAAGACTTGCACTCTATTCAGTGCCTGACTAAAAAAAACGTTGTTAGTCAGACACTGAATTAGCTGAATCAATTCAATCCTTTCATAGATAACTGAATGCGCTTACGGGCTTTATCCACCTCCAATACGCGTACCTGAACATGCTGGTGCAATTTCACAATTTGATTGGGATCGCTGATGAATTGATCGGCCAGCTGAGAAATATGTACCAAGCCATCTTGCTTCACACCTACATCAACAAAAGCACCAAAATTAGTAATGTTGGTGACAATGCCCGGCAAGGTCATGCCTTCATTCAAGTCATCGACAGAGCGAATATCGGGTGCAAACTCAAATACCTTAATCATTTTACGTGGGTCACGCCCGGGCTTATCCAACTCTTTCATGATATCAGTCAGCGTTGGCAAACCAATCTTTTCAGTAACGTAAGCACTCAACTGAATTTTATCACGTAAGACTTTATCCTGAATCAGGTCCTGCACTGTACAGCCTGAATCAGCTGCCATTTTTTTCACCACAGCATAGGATTCCGGGTGAACGGCTGAATTATCCAATGGATTATCCGCATCCGGAATACGCAGGAAACCGGCACTTTGCTCATATGCTTTAGCTCCTAAACGGGCTACTTTTTTCAGTTGTTGACGGGTACTAAAAGCGCCATTTTCAGCTCTGAAATTGACAATATTTTGAGCCAATTGTGGTCCTAAGCCCGAAACGTAAGTCAACAAGTGTTTACTGGCAGTATTGAGGTTCACACCCACCTGGTTCACACACGACTCCACTATTACATCTAGTGATGATTTCAAACGTGTTTGATCCACATCGTGCTGATACTGCCCGACTCCGATGGACTTGGGATCAATTTTCACCAACTCAGCCAAAGGATCCATCAAGCGACGACCAATGGAAACAGCACCGCGTACTGTCACATCGTAATCGGGAAATTCCTCGCGGGCCACTTTACCGGCAGAATAAACAGACGCACCATCCTCACTCACGACAAATACCAGCACATCCTTTTTAAACTTCACCCGGCGGATAAATGCCTCTGTCTCGCGCGACGCTGTTCCGTTACCAATAGCGATTGCATCAATGCGGTAGGCATCTACCAATGAATCTACTTTTTTATAAGCCAGGGTTGTTTGATTTTGTGGTGGATGGGGATAAATGGTTTCGTTATGCAACAAGTTACCCTGCGCATCCAAACACACCAATTTGCATCCTGATCTGTAACCGGGATCTAAGGCCAATACCCGCTTCTGCCCTAAGGGAGCAGCCAGCAATAGCTGACGCAGGTTTTCAGTAAATACACGAATGGCTTCTGTATCGGCTTTCTCTTTGGACAGGTTCGTAAACTCCGTCTCAATGGAAGGGGCCAATAACCGTTTGTAGGCATCTTCGATGGCATCGGCCACCTGATCAGAGGAGGCTGAATCGCCTTTGAGAAAGAAACGATCCAGGCGCTCCAGGCTCCTTTCGGCTTCGGGGGCAATGGATAATTTCAGAAAACCTTCTTTCTCCCCGCGCCGCATAGCCATCAATCGGTGCGATGGGCACTTTTTCAAGGGTTCACTCCAATCGAAGTAATCTTTATATTTGACTCCTTCTTCTTCTTTTCCTTTCACTAATTTGGAAACGATTACCGCTTCGCGCTCAAAAACCGATCGTACAATCTCACGCCCTACCTGATGTTCGTTAATCCACTCAGCAATGATATCACGCGCTCCCTGCAAGGCTTCAGTAACATCATTCACGTCACCTTTTACAAAGGCTTCTGCTCGTCCTTCCGGATCCCGCTCGTATTGCTTCATCAATACCTTCGCCAAGGGCTCTAAACCTTTTTCACGTGCTTTAACTGCCCGTGTTTTACGCTTGGGTTTATAAGGGAGATAAATGTCTTCGAGCAAGGTAGCATCAAAGGTATTTTCAATTTTGGCTTTTAGCTCATCAGTGAGTAAATCTTGTTCAGCAATGGTTTTGAGAATGGTTGCCTTTCGCTTCTCAATCTCCTGCAGTTTTTCGTAGCGCTCTTTGATGGATGCAATAGCTACTTCATCCAGACTACCCGTCATCTCTTTCCGGTAACGGCTAATGAAAGGTACAGTACCCCCTTCATCTAATAATTGCAATGTATTTTGAACACCGCTTGATGCCAGCTTCAGCTCATCGGCTATGATTTTAACAAATAAGTTTTCCATGTGGATCGGTACTTAGAATAAATCTTTAATGCGAAAATAACATTTATTCCCGAACAGGATGCAAGAAAAACCCCCGAGGATTTATTAATCCCGGGGGTGGTATAATCATGTTATTTGCTTTCTGTTTTGGGTGTACTTCCACTACCTGGCTTCTTACGAAATCCCTTTCCCTTCGGTTTGCCTTTGGGTTTGCCACCCCACTTTTTACGACCACTTTTAAATTTCCCAGGATTGTATTCAGGCGCTTCACCTAATTCCGCAGGCAGAGGTACTTTGAAAATATCTTTTTCAATTAATTTCTCAATGCTATGGAAATCGGTTACCTCTTTCTCGTTGATAAAGGTTAACGCGACACCTTCGGTCTTGGCTCTGGCCGTACGCCCTACCCGGTGGACATAATCTTCCGCATCACGTGGCACATCGAAGTTAATCACCAGATCAATCTTTTCAATATCAATCCCACGGGCAATAATATCAGTAGCTACTAATATTTGCAAATTACGATTTTTAAACTCTCGCAACACATTCTCCCGCTCCGACTGATCTAAATCGGAATGAATATCTTTGGCATTAAATCCATTTTTAACCAGGGATCGGGTAATCTCTTTCACCTTAAGCTTTGTGGATGAAAACACAATGATACTGGATAGTTCTTTGCCTTTCAACAGAGAATTCACCAACGGGATCTTCTGCGTATCATACACCATGTAAGCGGCTTGCAGTATTCCCTCTGCTGGTTTACTGATGGAAATACTCACTTCTTCCGGTTCCTTGAGAATTTCTCTGGCTAAATCACGAATTTTCGGTGGCATGGTAGCAGAGAACATCAGTGTCTGACGCTCTTTAGGCAGATGGCTCACGATCTGTTTGATGTCTTCCACAAATCCCATGTCGAGCATGCGATCTGCTTCATCCAATATCAAATGCTGTACTTGATCCATCTTCACATAACCCATGGTTAAATGTTGAATCAAACGGCCTGGTGAAGCGATAACAATATCTGCTCCTGTAATTAAAGCATTCTTTTGACGCGCCCACTCCCCGGAGTCATTACCGCCATAAATAGCAGTGGATGAAACATCCAGAAAATAACCAAAGCCCTCCATTTGCTGATCAATTTGAATGGCCAGCTCACGGGTTGGTACCAACACCAATGTATTGATGCCCTTGTGTCCCTTACGTACAATTTTATCCAGCACAGGTAACAAGTAAGCTGCAGTCTTGCCCGTTCCGGTTTGTGCACAAGCAATCAAATCCTTATCCTTCATAATAATGGGGATCGTCATCTGTTGCACAGGCGTGGCTTTCTCGAATCGCATGGCCGTTAAACCATCGAACACTTCATCTGTAAAATTAAAATCTTTAAATTCCAAGAGCGTCAAATTAGCTATAAGATACTACACTACATATAACACCAATCCTTTAAGGTATTCTCCTTCGGGATGGTAAATATTCACCGGATGATCCGCTGGTTGCGTCATCTGGTGCAAAATACGTACCTGACGCCCTGCCTTGGCAGCTGCCGCGAACACCATGGTACGAAACTGTTCTTTTGAAACCACTTGCGAACAAGAGAACGTAAATAAAATGCCACCTGGCCTGATTTGTTCAAAAGCTTTGGCATTTAGACGCCGGTAACCTTGTAAGGCATTCTTCAAGACATTATGATGCTTGGCAAAGGCTGGCGGATCCAATATTATCAAATCATATTTATCTTTGATCTTACCCAGATACTTGAAAGCATCCTCAGCAAATGATTCGTGTCGCTGATCACCTGGGAAATTCAATTCCACATTATCATTAGTAATCTGAATGGCCCGCTCTGAACTATCTACCGAATGCACTAATTTGGCCCCTCCACGCATGGCATAGAAAGAAAAACCACCGGTATAACAAAACATATTCAGCACTTCACGACCTTTACTATATTGCTCCAGCAAAGCACGATTATCACGTTGATCGACGAAGAATCCGGTTTTCTGACCTTTCTCCCAATCCACATGAAACTTTAATCCGTTCTCAACGGCTACTTTCTCTAAAGTGCGTCCAAATACATACCCATTTTCAGGTTCCACATCTGCTTTATAGGGCAATGTACCTTCCGATTTATTGTAAACCGCTGTTAGTTCATCACCATAAACTTCTTTCAATATCTGTAAAATGGTATCCTGAATCAAGTACATACCCACCGTATGCATTTGCACCACAGCAGTACCATTATAAAAATCAATGATTAAACCTGGTAATCCATCCCCTTCAGCATGCACTAAACGGTAGGCATTAGTGGATTCATTCCCGGCCAAGCCGATTGCTTTTCGCATATCGTAGGCTTCCTGAATTTTCTCTTTCCAGAAATCATAATTGGCTTCGCGTTTCTCAAAAGACAAAACACGAACCGCAATGGATCCTAC
>JAEINY010000339.1 GCA_016342595.1 Marinilabiliaceae bacterium | reverse complement strand
TATATTGATATAGTAAGCAAAGATGTGGATGAGATGATGGACAAGTATATAGATTTTTAAATTGATAATTTAAAATGTTTGAAGCGATTAATACAATAAACTCTACCATTAGTATATTTGACTCTGCAATTATTGATATTAAAAGTAGTTTGGAGGAGAATAAATATGAAGATCTCTTTGGTGAAGACAATGAAATGGATCCTCTATATGAGGAACTAATTGACAAATATAAACCTCATAAGATCCTCTCTTCATTAGAAGCAATTTATTGGTCTTCTCTAACTATGGGTAGTACTGCTCTTGTTGAGGAAATCTATATTCAAAGAATTGAATTTGCATTTTTATACATCATATCTGACATATTAGTAAGTCGTAAACTCGTTGATTGTATCTTAACGGCTAATAATGAGACGCTATCTGGGGATGAATGCTTAAAACGCATCTCTGATTATCTTGAATGCATGTGGGATCTTGTAGATGAAATTTTTCAAAACATTTCTATTTTCTATAGTGAAATTCTTGAGAAGGAGGTTGATTTTGTTTCAATTAATGATGTCTTAAAAAAGAAGATAACTTACCAGGGTATATATGAAGTTATTCGTTTTACTGATGATAAAAAGAATGGGGGATTAACATCTAATGAATTAGAGTTCATAAAGAATCTGACTAAATTTGGAGAAGAGGAGGAGATATTTAATGCGTCAGAAATCCAACTCAGACAACTTGCCTTACGGAAGAAATTAAGTCTCCATACTTCAAGAAAAATCAAATTCATAAATAAGCATTGTAGAGCAGATGCCTTCCGATTAGCTAAAGTGTTTAATTTAAGTTTAAAACAGGCAAATGCTGCATTTGATCTTGGTGATAATGAACTCTACAAACATAATAATCCGAAAAATAGCATTAATACTCCTTTTGATGAGTTCTTTAAAATTCAGTACAAAAAGTATTTCAAAGATACAAATAGTCAATTCTTCTCTTTTACCTACTGTATTTTAAAAAATTGACCTCCTGTTAGCTGGTGTTCATAATTCATTAATAATAAACATGTAGGGTGATGTGAGTTGCTCGTAAAACCCACCGACCCCCCGCAACGCCCTCCTTTGCGGGTGGGGTATGTCTGGAAAGCATATTGTAATTTGCAGTATCAAATTTGATCAATTAAAGTATGCAAGCGTGCAGATAATTGGATTAATAGGATATTGGTATGAAAAATTATGACGATGAAACGCCAATTGTGATGCTCACTGTTGGACAATTAAAAGCGTTGATAAACGAAAAAGTTGAAGAGGATTCAAAACAGGAGAGTTTTGATGGGAGTGGGGAGGAAAGTTATGTCCATGGCTTGTCTGGTATAAGGAGATTATTCAATGTTTCACATGCTACTGCTCAGCGTTATAAAGATACCATCCTTAAAGAAGCTGTTATGCAGAATGGGCGAAAGATTATTGTAGATAGGAATAAGGCTATTGAACTGTTTAAGCAAAGTAAGGAGAAGTAACATGGAAGCAAACAAGATAATCGAACAGGTTAACGGTGCCATTCTAACTGTTATCTCCAAATTTATAGAACTCAAAAAGTCAGGAACCAGTTTTACCGCTTGCTGTCCTTTTCACAATGAAAAAACACCTACTTTTAGTGTTAATCCGGCAAAGGGAATTTATTAAATACTTTGGGTGTGGAAAAGGTGGTAATGCCATAGAGTTTATTACGGAACAAGAAGGGGTTGACTTTAAAGAAGCCGTTGAGAAAAATATTTCTCGTAATCTAGTGTTGTGTATAAAATTATTAAACACTCAACCTTTTCTTTGGAGTATCGACAAGAAAATCGGTTGACCATCCAGCTTTCATCTTCTTCCATAGCACTTAGTTGTATTAAAAGTTCTTTGTCGTTTGTAAAATCCTTCCAATAACAATTAAAAAGCTCACCATTCATTGGAATATATGGAGGGTTTTCTATTATTATTTCTTCCCTGAAGTTGTTAAAGGCGATTCTTAATATTGTCTCCATAAAATATAATTATTTAGTTTATTTTAGTTAAAAGCTTTCGATTAACAGCAATGTATAAAATTAATCAGAAATTGTAGTTTACAATCAAAAGTTAAATTATTCTTGTGATTTTGGGTACTTAGGTTACTTGGAGTACTTATAAAGATATAAATAATAGTATATCAATTTATTGAAGACACTGTCTCTAATGATTCCGGTTACTTGATGTTACTTAGAGTTACTTAGTTTTTATCATGTTTCTTCATTGGGTACTTAGGATTGGGGTGGGTACTTAGTCCTCCTTATTGATATGTTACACATGCACAGTTATATAATAATGGCTAAGTAACCTAAGTTACCGGATAGTAGGTCAAATACAACAGAATTAATCGAAACTTTTAATGTGGACACAGTTCTATGAATAATCTCGTTTTTATAGATGATTGGACCAATGAGCTGGTGTATATGGATTTAATATCGGGAGTAAACCATAATAGAATAGTCTCAATCCGAAATAGAGCCATATAATATGATTACAATTCAGAATTGTTGGAAACAAGTGGAGTTTAGGTAGGAAAAATACCGGAATAATAGAAAATAGTAGGTAAAAGTAGAGAAAAGTACGATTTAGTAGGAAAAAGTACATTTTTCTCCAGTATATTCGAGAGAATATAGATTGTTTGCCTTCGTAAGGCATTGATAATGCTAAATAAGTCAGGAATTCTTCCAAAGGAATCAACTAATCAGCTCTAAAACTTGAAAATAAGTGAATATATTTTAAACTTACACACTTAGTGGGGTAGTGTTCCACCTTTCTATCAAGTAAACTGGCGCAAGAAGAGTTCAAATGAACTAGCTAAGATTTCAAACGCTCAACACATTGACGCATCGCTTCATCATTCCGACAATTACCCAAATATAGGTATACTAAATAGCCATTTTCACTTATAAACTGCGACTTGTTTAGGTTAAAATGATCCTTAATAGTAACATATTTTTGGCACTCTTTCGCCAGGTCCCGATTTTGCGCTGCCCAGGTATAATTTTGGCTCCTGACACCCTTGATCTTCTCTTCCCTGTACTTCTCCAGCTGTGCTTCATCATGTGCTTCAAAGTCTGCAATAACGATCTTAAGGTGCCATTTATTAATAATGACCTTCAACACTTCCACAATCAATGTTGAATCAAAATACGCCTTGTTCAGAAGGCTGTTAAGTGTTTTTAGTGCTTTATCCAAGGGCTTCATTGATACGCCTCCCATGCTTTTCGGTAAGTTTCTTTTAACTCATTGGCCAGCCATTGTGGCCGAATAACTTTTACACGGTGTCCATACGATAGTAATTCCATCTTAAAATCGTGGGTGACATGAATCTTTAATTGAATCCTTAGCTCTTCCTCATTATCCACCATTGTTTCCTGAGAGTGATGAAGAGGTAACGATTTAATGTACTTCCCCTGGCCATGATCAAACCAAAGCTCTACTTCCTCTGGTTCATCATCATCCGAACTGATAATGCCAAAACAATGTCGGTAATAGGTGTTCACATTAAAATCTGTTGGGTGCTCGAATTTAACTTTTGTAATATCCAGTTCACTAACACGGTCCAACCCAAAACTTTTTATCCGTTCATCCCTTATATCTTTAGCTAACACATACCACCTGTTTTTAAATTCTTTCAAGGCATAAGGCTCCACCTGCCGTTGGGTGATAGTTCCTTCAAAGTACTTGTTGTAACTAAATTTGACCTGCAGTCGGTTTTTAACAGCATGCAGTAAGCCATATAAATGCTCCGTACCCTGAGGACGACGTTTTTCAAAGTCAATGTGATGCGTCAATTCGTCAGCCACTTTCAAAGCATGGAAGGTATCAAAAGCTTCCAGTAAACGCTCGTGAACATCCTGATCACCATCATAACGGATGGAATAAACTTTTGTAGAAAAATTATATTTGATCACAATATCATAGAGGGATGCAATATCTTCAAGGTCGCGTTTAAACGTTCGCTTTGAGACTTGCAAATTGTAGTCAAGTTCTATCGACTTATCCTCAAGATATTCGTTAATTTCCTCAAAGGTGCAAGTGCGCTTCCTGACTTTGTTGATTATCAGGTTGTAACGGAGTATGGCTTCTCTTTTCGACATGTTCTGTTGTTTAGGTTTGTAATGATTGTTCTGAACCGTTCGTTAATGAATGACAAATATAAAACTAAACTACGCCAATATACGCCTTAGTCCAATGGTTGTTTAACAACTCTGCACAAATTTCATTCACCAAACACCGGCTCCTCAATCACATCAAACAATTGACTAAAAAGCTCTTTCTTAGTTGTGAAATGACTAACACCAACCCGATCGCAAAGAAAATGATATAAGCTATCGCGTTTCGAATATCCTTTCTTCTGCACAAAGAAGCCTCTCTGCATCAGGTAATCCACAATCATTGACTGATCTGGTATGGCCTCTAAAACCTCTCGGGTTTGATGAGCAGCAGTCTGTTCATGGAGTTGAAGTAATAGCCGTGGAACATCAAGACACCTGTCATCCTCAAGTAAGGATATGACATTGAGCCGGCCAAGCAATGCCTAAATTCCTTTTCATACAATTCAAGATAGGGTACTTCAGATGATGTTGGTGCAAGCTCACACTTTTCATTCATCCATCGTTTTAACAGCTGAAACGAATAATCCTGTAAGGCTGCCTTTGATTGCCGTCGTGACAGTTCGTTCAGCAGTGACGAAGTATCGCACTTTGCTAATAGATGTTCGACATTTAGATTCATCTCCAGGATATCATCCTGAAGCAGAAGTTCCAGGTGAGGTGAGCTCGATAAATCAGCGATTGATGAATGACTAGATCCATTGCTTGACGGTTCCTTAAATAAAGTATCAGAAGCTTTATGAAGAGGTGCAACAGTCATATCTCTGACTTGAAGCACACTGCTCTCAAAGTTGATGCCTTGGTGTTGTACCTGATCCAAATCAAATGACTGCTTCAGATAGGGTATTTTTCGGTCTCGATAATAACTTAATAATTGGCCGGTATCCCTTGCATTTTGAAGAAAGAAACATTGGTTCTTTGGATGAGCGATGTACTGTGCCATTAAAGTCGTCGCTGCATAGGAGGGACGTGAATTGTTAGGTCCTCCAACATCACTTATTTCAAACCATTGCATGTAAGCATGACGAGATACTTTAAACGTTATTGCGACACGATGTCGTATTATATAATTGTTTTGCAGTCGGTTATATCCGTTCTGTAAAACCTGCTGTTCCTTCAGCAGTATCCTACCAGGGCACCGGATGTATGGTGCAGCCATTATTGGGTGAAGCCCCTGGGAAACAGTACCAATCGTCGGCTCGTGTAGCCAATGGCGGGGCTGGAAACCGT
>JAEINY010000338.1 GCA_016342595.1 Marinilabiliaceae bacterium | reverse complement strand
TAATAAAATCTTACTTTATTATGTCTCATAAGGCAATTTGAATACTTACGCAAGGCTTGTTTTCTTATTGGCACTATCTAAAGGATTACCTCAGGTGGAGGTGGTGGGTACCATGGATCATTATCCGCAATTGCCAACCACCGTTTTTCCCGGTGAGATGATGGGCCAGCCTGGTGAAGATGTGGCATTACAGATGGGTAAGCCTTATAATGCCAATGTAGCTGCTGGTTTTAACCAGTTATTATACAGTCAGGAATATCTAACGGGTTTAAAAGCAGCCAAAACCTCCCGCAGCCTGTATGAATTACAAGAAGTGAAGACTGTAGAGGAGGTGATTTATCAAATTGCGTCTTTGTATTACCAATACACCATTAGTATTCAAAAGCTGCAAACTATTTCAGACAACCTGGTACGCATGGAAGAGCTGGAAAAGATTACTCAACTCATGGTGGAGCAGCAAGTGGCATTGTCCAGTGATTTAGATCGCATCCGTGTGGACGTAACGAATTTGAGAGCCCTTGAGCTGCAGCAACAAGCAATGATTGATTACCAGCACAATCAATTGAAAATCGTGGCAGGCTTACAGGTAACCGCTAACCTTTCTTTGGAAACATTGAATTTGCAGGCACCTGTTCAATCCACAGAGCAAGCTTTAGTCACAGACCAGTTAACAGATATTCGATTATTATACACCCAATTGGAATTGCAAAAACTCTCTGAAAAAGTTGTTAAGGCCGGCAAGTATCCTGTGCTGGCTGCTTATGGACAATTTGCCTATGACGCCAAACGGGATGAGTTTAACTTTCTGAGTTCGCAATACGACTGGTTTAATTATTCGGTCATCGGTTTGAGATTGAGTATTCCCATTACTGATGGAGGTTTTAAACGATCTAAAATCAAACAGGAGCAGATTAAGCAGTTGCAGGCAAAAAACCAAATTGAAGTCACACAAGCTCAGGTTTTTATTGAAAATGAGAATGCGAGACAGATGATCAGTAATAGTCTGGCAATGCTGGAAGTACAAAGTGAAAATACCCAACTGGCCAAAAAGTAGCCGAAGAAGAGCAGAAAGCGATACAGGTGGGACAGGTGGCTCAAGTGACTTCGTTTCTATATCCCGAGTCTGTCATCAATGCTACGGTCACCTGGATTTAAGCCAAGGCAGGACAGGGGCTGAAATATGGTGTGGAACTAGCATTGGCTAATACCCCTCAAAAAAGTTTAAAAGGAGGAATGTTCACAACCGTTCGTTTTAGCGGAGATCGCTCAGATTGTTTGGTCATTCCCCGCAAAGCAGTTTCAGGCAGTCTAAAGGAACCGCATGTTTTTGTGGTAAATGATAATAAAGTAGAAAACCGGAAGGTACAAATAGGATTGGTAAATACGGATTATGTCGAAATAACTGCTGGCATAGATGCAGGTGATTGGGTGGAAACTGCCGGACAAATCAATCTGCAGGATCAAATCATGGTGCAGGTGAATTAAAAGGCTTTCAATCCTCCTCAATTCTTTGAAGACAAGAAATCAACGATATACGCTTAATCGTTTAGTAATCCTGTTTTAAAAGTATTCTTTTTTAACAACAATGATCTTTACATGCAACTTGTAAAACTATCCATACAACGCGCCACCTTCCCAATCGTATTATTTACACTCTTTATTTTGGTAGGGGCTACTTCTATACGAAATTAAGGTATGAGCTGATGCCCAGTATCACCACACCAGTGATTACGGTTACAACAGTATACCCCGGAGCTGGTCCTGAAGAAGTAGAGCAATCGGTCACCATGGCCATTGAAGATGCCTTGTCCACTTTGGGCGATCTGGATGAGATCACATCCAAATCCATGGAAGGGGTCTCACTGGTGCAATTAAGTTTATCGCTTTCGGCCGATCCCGATCTGGCTTTGCAGGAGGCTCAGCGTATTGTCAATAAGATTCGGCGTGATTTGCCCGAGGATATCCTGGAACCCAGTATCGATCAATTTGATATCTCTGCTTTACCCATCATTAAACTCGGTGTATTTGGAAATATACAGGCTTCCAACCTGGAATTTCCAACCGGTAAATTAAAGGATGAGCAAGGACAACTGATCATTCGCTTAAATGGTAAGCTTACCTCATTGGATGAATTGGGTGATGTATTGGTCACCGGTCATTCAGATGGCACCCTCATTCGCCTGAGAGATATTGCCACCATTACGGACGGAACGAAAGAGATCGAAAAGATTGTTCGGGTGAATGGCCGCGATGCCATTGGTCTTAACATTCAGAAACAAGATAATGCCAACGCTGTTGAGGTGAGTAAACTGGTGCATGAGCAGTTGGCGGAATTGAAGACGCTTTACGCCAGTCAGGCACTCACTTTCGAGATTGCTGAAGATCAGTCGGTTTTTACCTTGCAGGCAGCCAAGGGTGTAATGAAAGATTTGATTTTGGCCATCGTGCTGGTGGCCTTAATCATGCTACTCTTTTTACAAAGTCTGCGCAATGCATTGTTCGTTTTAATCACCATACCCACATCGCTGATCTCTACCTTCACAGCCATGTATCTGATGGATTTTACACTCGACTTAATAAGTCTGATGTCCATGTCCATGGTAGTAGGTACACTGGTGGATGATGCCATTGTGCAGATCGAAAATATATACCGTCACATGGAAATGGGTAAGAGCCGGATGAAAGCCACTGTTTCTTTCCTCTTTTATGCTGATCCCGATGGGATACATCGGAGCTTCATTTATGGAAGCCGGGGATAGGGGAAATTGCCTGATGTGGTTGGAATTGCCAAAGAATGCCACCATTGAACAGACCAATGAAGCCACATTGAGGGCGGAACGATTGCTCATGGAGATGCCGGAGGTGGAAGCGGTGTTTACCACGGTGGGGGCCAAATCGGGAACAGTAACGTCGCAAACTACGGCTTATTATGCCGAATTGAATGTGCAATTAGTGGATTTCACCCGACGTGAGTTGGCCGCCAATTTGTTTGCGCGGAAAGCAAGGGCCTACCTCGAAGAGCGCTTAACCGGCGTCAAAGTATCTTCGGTGAATGTCAACATCATGGGGAATGCTGACACTCCGATTCAGCTGATGGTAACCGGGGCGAGTCTCGACAGTGTGCTGGTGTATGCCAACCGCTTGGAGACTGTATTAAAATCTATTGAAGGAACAGCCGAAGTAGAGAAGTCTGTGGAAACATCAAATCCGGAGATTCAAGTGAAAGTAGACCGTTCACGCATGGATATGACGGGTCTGTCCATTGCCGATATAGGGACCACTTTACAATTGGCTTTTGCCGGTAATACCGATAATCGCTATCGGGAAGGAAACAATGAGTTTGACATCAACGTGCGGCTGGATAATTTCAACCGTCAAAACCTTAGTGACATCGAAAATCTGGCATTCATTAATAATCGGGGCGAACGGGTGCGTTTAAGTCAGTTTGCATCCTTAAGTGAGGGTATCGGACCGTCGGTGCTGGAGCGATATAATAGGGCACCCTCCGTAAAAGTATCTTCACAGGTGGTCGGGACTTCGCAAGGGGTGATACTGCAGCAACTGGATGAAAAGATCAAGACATTGGAAAAACCTATGGGTGTGGATATTGTGGAGGGAAAGATTACGCGGATGATGTCCGAATCCTTTGCCGATTTGGGAATGGCCATTCTGGCGGCCATCATTTTTGTCTATCTCATCATGGTGGTATTATATAACAACTGGATGCATCCCTTGGTGATACTATTTTCATTACCCATGGCCATAACGGGCGCTTTGTGGGCAATGGCGTTGGCACGTGAGAACCTGAATGTGTTTACCCTGCTAGGTATCATCATGCTCATCGGACTGGTCACCAAGAATGCGATCCTGGTGGTTGATTTTACCAATCAACAATTAGAAAAGGGGAATCAGTTACGGGAAGCCTTGATCAATGCCGTGAAATTGCGATTCAGGCCGATCCTCATGACCAATATCTCCATGGTGATCGGTCTGATTCCGCTGGCTACGGCACAAGGAGCCGGGGCCACCTGGAAAACCGGTTTAGGTTGGGCGCTGATCGGCGGCATGTCCCTGTCCATGATATTAACCATGGTGATCATCCCATTGGTCTATTACTTGTTTGAACGCATCAGCCAAAAAGCCGGTTGGAAGAAAAAGCCGGTTGAAATCGAACTTTAGTTCGGATTGACGAGGTGATGGTTCACTGAACCAAAGCCTATCTAAAGAAAGATAATTATTAACCCCAGGCTTCAGCCTGGGGATTAAGGGCTAAAGCCCGTCCTGTCCGAAGTTATCCATAAACATAACCGAATGAAGAAATCTAACGATATCCTGGCTATCCTATTATTCATCCTGCCTTTTATTCACGTGCATAGTCAGGGATCCGATACAAGCCTGGTAAATAAAAAATTGAGAGCCCTGCTCTCAGAGCGCGAAGCCTTTTCGGTGACGTATATGCACAATGGGTCCTATGCCTATCATTTCGAAAATGATGAGCAATCGGGAACTGCTGAGATCAATCACAATTATACCATGCGTTTTACGGGTAATCTGCCCGTTTTTATGAATAAGAAGAAAACCATCATTACAACGGCCGGCATCAATGTGTTTCGTACCTGGTATCAGACAGGTGATTTAGATATATCCGAAGAGTTCAGTGATTTAGAAGATCATTTTGCCAATGCTACCCTCACCAATGACTATGTGTCCATTACGCCGGGAGCCATTTACCGGTTCAAGCTGTTTAATAAATCCGCTTTTTTGATGGCGCGTGCGAATTTTTACGGTAGTGATTTTGGCCATATTTCAGGTATGTCATTCTTATCATTGCTTAATGTTTACCTTGTCGATGAAAAAGAAAAAACATTCGGATTGGGTCTGGGGATGTCGCGATTAAATCCCAACCATTTGGTTTTTTATCCTTTGATCACCTATAACCGGATAGTGAACAATAACCTGTATTTCAATATGATGTTACCGCATAAGATGCACCTGGTTTATCGACCCAATAGAAATACCAAAGCAAAAGTGGGTTTTTACCTGGATCGCTTTGCCACGCTCCATGAACCCAAAGTAGATCAGCAACCGGTAATGGAATTGAAAGATGTCGCCCTATTTAATCATGTGTCCTATTCCCATCGCTTGTACAAACCCATCTGGATACGCGGGCGTTTTGGGCATAAAACTATTTTTCGCTCTGATTTCTCGCAAATGAAAAACGGCGAAGTGGTGTCTAACAATAAACCCTTTAATTATTTCATGGGGGAGGTCACAATATCGCTTCAGTTTTGAGGTGAGTCAAACAGGCTATGATCCAATGCATACAATTATTTAGTAATACCGTTTACTAATCAAAATGCGCCTTTAGTGCGTTTCACTTCTAAACGCCCTTTGATTATGT
>JAEINY010000337.1 GCA_016342595.1 Marinilabiliaceae bacterium | reverse complement strand
AAACATGCCGGAATCAAGTATGTTATGCCCATGTCAAAACATCACGATGGATTTTGTATGTTCGACACTAAAACCACTAATTATAAAATCACGGATAAAAAAACACCTTTTCATACATCTCCAAGAGCTGATGCAGTGAAAGAGATTGTTAAGTCTTTTTCCTCAGAAGGATTTCGCATTGGAATGTATTTCTCAAAGCCTGATTGGCATAGCAGAGATTATTGGAGCGACTATTTCCCCCCTTTAGATCGAAATGTGAACTACGATCCCGATTTATATCCCGAAAAGTGGGAAAAGTTTGTTCAGTTCACGCATGAACAAATTATGGAATTGATGACCAATTATGGTGATATCGATATTCTATGGCTTGATGGCGGCTGGGTGGCCAAACAAAACGCTCAGGAGGTGGAAGATTTTTATCGCAAATCAGTTAAAAATAATCCAAATGGTTTTATTAAGAGTAAGATTGTCAATCAAGATATTCGTATGAATGAAATTGCTGCTCAGGCAAGAAAGAAACAGCCTGGGTTAATCGTGGTTGACAGAGCAGTGCCAGATGTAAACGAAAATTATCTAACACCGGAAAATCGTATTCCTGAAAAAATGATTCCATTTCCATGGGAATCGTGCATTACAGCCACAAATAGTTGGTCTTACTCTCCAAATGACACCTATAAAAGTTCAAAACAGCTTATCCATATGCTGGTTGATATTGTCTCAAAAGGCGGTAATCTTTTGTTAAATATAGCTCCCGGACCAAATGGCGATTGGGATTCAACTGCTTACCAAAGACTTCAGGAGATTGGTGATTGGATGCAAGTCAACAGCGAGGCTATCTATGAAACGCGTGCAATTGCCCCCTATAGAAGTGGAAAGATTTGTTATACTCAAAACAAAAACACAAAAGCAGTATATTCTATTTATCTGCCCGATGAAGATGAAACAGCACTTCCATCAGAAGTACGTTTACCGTCAATTCATCCTAAAAATGGGTCAATAATAAAGTTACTTGGCTATGGAAAGGTAAAATGGAAAATTGTAGATGAGGATGTAATAATTACAGTGCCTAAAAAGGCAATTGTTAATCCGCCTTGCAGAGAGGCATGGACCTTTAAAATGATGCTGGAATAACTAATCGATCTAAAATCCTAAATATGAAAAAAAGGAATTGCTTATTAATGATTCTCCTTGTATCAATTAGTTTTGGATGCACCAGTCAGCCATCTAATGACTACACAAAAAAAATCGACGATAAAGTACGTGCAGAACAAATAAAAGAAATGAAATTTGGCATGTTTATCTGTTGGTCATTCAGTACATTTTATGGAAAAGAGTGGACCCCTACCCTTGACAAAGATGCCACCTATTTTAAAGCTACCGGTTGCGATACCGACCAGTGGTGCAAGGTAGCCAAAGACGCAGGTATGGGATACATCCTGTTTCTTACGAAGCACCACGACGGATTTTGTTTGTGGGATACCCAAACAACCGACAAGAAAGTAACCAACAGTCAGCTGGAAACCGATGTATTGGCTAAACTGCGCAAATCATGCGATAAATACGGTATTAAGCTGGCTCTTTATTTCTCGGAAGGTGACTGGAACTGGCCGGGAGCAGAAGATGGCCAGTGGATGAAAGGCGGCAGTAACCCAGAAATAAAAAAAGCGCAATTGAAAGAGTTATGCACCCAATACGGTCCCATTGAGTTTTTCTGGATGGATCATGCTGTTGGCGATGGCGGACTCAGTCACAAAGCAACTGTTGACTATATTCACCACTTTCAGCCCAACTGCTATATTGGTTTTAACACCGGTGAGACTGCTGGTCGGTTGAATCTTCGTGAACGTGGCAAACCAGGGCCTATTGGTGATTCAACAGTTGTATGGAATAGTCATCATATGAAAAGCAGCTATGAAAATTTCCTGGTTGCCGAATTTACCTACCCCATACTGCCTAAACATGAAGGTGGTGCCGATTGGTTCTACTCCCTGCCCAAGCATGATAACCTTTGTAAATCGGCTGAGGAAATTTATAAAGATTATGTGGGAGCTGTGAAGTATGGTAATATCTTTTCCATTGATGTGGGACCCAACTACGAGGGTAAAATCCGTGATATTGATGTGAAAACACTTCAAAAAGTCGGGAAGTATATCTCAGGAGAATTAAAACTGCCGGAAGCAAATTAGATATCAGAATTTCTGTCGAAGGCCAATAAGTGTATGAAAAAAAATTCTCACGTGAGAAAAACATAGTATTAGAAAATGAAAACTAAAATAGATTGTAATCCACGCATACAAAAACTGCACGAACGAAATCTCTTTCTGGCACAAAACCATAAACGAGACATCTATGTGGATAATCCGGAGTTTCTGGTTTACCACTGGTCTGGAAAGGCCGCTGCCTTTAGTCCTGCAACAGGCGAAACAGCAGCATCCGTTGAGGAGCGCATAAATTGTGGAGATCATAACTGCCGGGTGGATAATGGCTTGCCCTTTCCAAATGTAAGTGATATACCTTCAAAGGTTAAGGGTTTCTCATACGATGCCAATAATTTTGCGGATGATTATGCGTTCTTCCTGGACCATAGTCCGGTGCTCATTCATCCTCAGGAGCGCATTGTTGGGGAATTTAACTGGCAGCTGGATGAGGCACGTTACTTTAAATATCCGGAAGAAAACCAACAGTTGGGATTGGAAGCCCGAAAAGCAGGTGCCGGTGGAATCAGCTTTACCCATACCTGCCCCGATTTAAGTATCGGACTGGAATTGGGCTGGGGAGGTCTTTTAGATAAAATCAGGACTAATAAAGCAAAATTTCAAGCGTTCGATAATCAGAAAAGCGCTGAATACCTGAGCGCCGCCGAAACGGTTTGTCAATCAATCATTCGATATGTGAAAAGATATGCAGATCAGGCAGATAAACTGGCAGCCGGTGAGGCCAATCCGCAGTTGAAAGAAAATTACCGCATCGTTGCCCAAAGTTGTAGGAACATCATCACTGCCCCTCCATCTTCTTTTATTGAAGCGGTTCAGTGGATCAACTTCTACCAGGTAGCTGAACGAATTATCGGACATGGAAACGGGTATGGCCGGCTTGATCAGATGTTGATTGAATTCTACAGAAAAGATATCAAAAAGGGTATGCTGACCCATGAAGATGCCCGTGACCTGATAGCAGAGCTCTATTTGAAATATGGAGGTAATTACTTCTCCTTCGGCGGACGCGATAAAGAATTGAAGGATGCGACCAACGAGATGAGCTGGATAGGCATTGAAGCATACGATATGCTGGGTGGATATAATCAGCTGGGAGCAATGTGGCACAGCGATATTGATGAAGATTTCTGGAACTATGCCTGTGATGTTGTGGGACGCCATGGCTGTGGAGCCCCTACCCTTGTGAATTATGATGTAATGCGGGCCAGTGAACTGCGCTCTGGTTACAGTGAAGAGGATGCATGGAACATTGCCTATTCAGGATGTCAGTGGTATTGCTCAGTTGGTAAGGAATACAACGACCAGGATCTGAATTCGCTGGTACTGATTCAACCTATGCAAAGAGCAATGGCACATGCTGCTGATTTCGGGATTGATAAGTGGGCCGATTTCTGGGCCATATATTGCAATGAGGTCGGGCATACCGCTGATGCCCTGGTAGAATTCAAGAATAACACCTATAAATGGCAGTCCAAAGTATGGCCCGAGATCGTCACCTCACTATGTATGCATGGTCCCATCGAAAATGGCAGGGATGTAACGGACATCAGAGCTGTACCCAATAATTACACCTCTGTTAATGTGTTGGGTGTGCCCAATGTGATCGATAGCATGTTTGCCATGAAAGCCTTGGTCTTTGACCAAAGAAAATATTCCATGACTGAATTGATGCAGGCCATAAAAGAAAATTGGTCCGGCAAAGAGATTATGCGACAGGAATTTCTGCACCAGCCCAAATTCGGCAACGATGTTGATTCGGTGGATGAAATGGCCGTGAGCATATCCACACAAGTCAGGGAACTTTTGGAAAGCAAACAAAATATCAAAGGATTTAATTTCCGTCCTTCGCTATTCCAGTTCATGGGGCATACATATGCAGGACCTATGATGGGTGCAACACCTGACGGCCGAAAAGCTGAAGAGCCCCTTGCCCACGGGATGAATCCCATGCATGGCCGAAATACGGAAGGCATGTTGCCCACCATGCGTTCCTTCACCAAACTAAATTATGCCGAATATCAGGGCGGCTCTTTTCAGGTTGAATTACATCCTAGTTTCTTTCCTGCAAACAACTCCAGAGGCAGTTTGGTTGAGGTTTTCGCTACTAACTTTTTTGAAATGGGTGGTGTGCAAATCAACCTGAATGTACTTGATGTAGAAACCCTGAAGAAAGCTATGGAAGATCCTGAAAATCCGAAATACAAAAGTATCGTCGTTAAAGTGACCGGCTATTCGGCACACTTTACGTTGATGGATCGCAAATTCCAGGAAGAGTTTGTGGAACGAGTCAACTATCAAAATTTATAGGAAAACTATAAAGTCAGGTGCAAGATAACATGAAGGATAATGATTTTGGATAAAACAAAATATCCAATGTATGCCCCCATCTGACTTTTTCTTTTTTCCATTTCACATTTGACTGAAAGCAAAACAACAAATGGCACCAAAAGCTATCATAACGGACATCCACCCGCTTTCGACCCATGATGGGCCGGGACTGAGAACGACCATCTTTTTTAAAGGCTGTTCGTTGAATTGCCTCTGGTGCCATAATCCTGAAACCATAAATCGGGATCCTGAAATGGAGTGGGATGCGAAGAAATGCCTCGATTGCCGGACTTGTGAAGCGGTTTGCCCTGAAAATGCCATCAACTTTAAAGAACATAAAGGTTATCTAATCAATAAATCAAAATGTAACAATTGTGGCTTATGTGCCACTGCCTGTCCCTCCCGGGCATTGAAAATAGTTGGAATGGACTATTCGGTCAATGAACTGTTAACCCTCATTCTCAAAGATGAAAAGTTCATCAAAAGGTCCAAGGGAGGAGTTACTTTCTCAGGAGGGGAACCGGCTTTGCACTATCCTTTCATCTCCGACCTGGCCAGGAAACTAAAAGGTCAGAATTTTCATCTGGCCCTGGATACTTGCGGAATGGCTCCGGGAAAAGCATATGAAGAACTCTTACCTGATATGGATCTGATTTTATTCGATATAAAAGAGATGGATAGCCTGAAACATAAGGCTTTCACCGGTATCGGAAATGAACTGATTATGAATAATCTTCTCTCCATCCGAGAAACAATAAAAAAGAAGAATTTAAAAACAAAGTTGTGGATCAGAACACCAATAATCCCTGGCATGACGAATACAAGCGAGAATATCTCAGCTATTGGAGAATTCTTATCCAGAGAATT
>JAEINY010000336.1 GCA_016342595.1 Marinilabiliaceae bacterium | reverse complement strand
TTAGGCTCTTTCATCCTATAGGTTTTAAATATATATATACGCACGCCTCGTGACGCACCAGATTCCCCGGATTTCACAGATTGTATTCCAACGGAAAACATGAAATTTGTGATAATCTGCGTAATCTGTGGTTACTTTTTTTGTACGGCGTGTCTTTTTGTAAATGCGATCGCCCTGGATAATCACATAAAATAGAGCCGCAACGATTAGCGTTACGGCTTCATACTTGCTTATTTTGCAGCTTGACACTCGCTCAAGCGAATAGTTTTATTGCTTATACATTGAGAGAGAGGGGTGTATTGTAGCGTATTTACTTCTTCATTATTTTATCAGCAATTTGCTGCGCATCCCGGCAATATTTGTCATCACCCTTTAGTTTCCATTCGCCAGTTTTTTCAATGTAATACTTAACAGTTTTCTCTACAACTTCTAAATAACCGCCATGTGATGTTAACAACTTTTGCACCTCTTTAGTATAGTCTCTCATGCGTGAATCATTTTCTAGCACCAGATCCCACAACCTATTCATACGCTTAGATTGCTCTTTGCAAATTGGATCTATCGATTTATGAGCCATTAAAAAAAGAGAAAGTGCTTTCGCTTCTGGTGATGGTTTTTCTGTTTTTCTATTCATGCTTTTTATTATGTATTTAACTAATGGCAAAAGTAATTGAATAATTTCAATCAATTAGATTTCAATTGGTTTTTTCGCATTCATAGGCTGTTGGAGAATGCGAAAACCCGGCTCAAAACACCCTTCATATACAGAAGGAAAAACAATAAATCCCCTTAGGTCGGATGGCTGGTTTAAAGAGGCTTAGCCCAACATGAATTAAAACCCAATTGAGCGCTGGTTTTGAAGATTTAACTACTAAATAGCGGCAGTAAGTACTTGTCTCCTACTGCCGCTTTTTGGGGCTCAACCGGGCTTTAATTGCTATGATGTTAGGTTTTCGTGCATTATTACTTATAATATTTTGAAAGATATTTTCCTGTATGGCTCTTTTTACAATGAATCAGATTATCAGGAATACCTTCAAACAGAATTTCACCACCTTTTTTTCCGCCTTCGGGACCAAGATCAATTACCCAATCGGCATGTCTGATAATATCCAAATTATGCTCAATCACAACTACTGTATTATTATTCCGGGTTAAATCTGAAATTATTTTGAGTAATTTCTCAACATCAGCCATGTGGAGACCAGTTGACGGTTCGTCCATCACATAAACATTACCTTTCTTATGAAGTTCTGATGCCAATTTAATTCGCTGGGCTTCACCGCCCGACAATGTACTTGAAGCTTGCCCGAGTGCAAGATAACCCAATCCGACATCAGACAAAATCTTTAGTTTTCGGTTAATTTCGGAGGAATCAAAAAAATCAATAAGGTCATCGATGGTCATTGTTAGAATTTGATAGATGTTTTTATCCTTGTATTTTAACTCCAGCACATCCTTGGTGAATCTTTTGCCATGACATTCATCGCATTCGATTTTCACTTCATCCATAAAACTCATCTCATAGCTTATTGTACCAAGTCCCTTGCATTTGGGACACGCACCTTTTGAATTAAAACTGAACAATGAAGCATCTGAATTTGTCGCGGCAGCAAGTGCCTTCCGGATAGCATTAAATACTCCAATGTAAGTGGCAGGATTTGATCGTGAAGATTTGCCAATAGGAGATTGGTCAATAATTACAACATCTTTGTGTTCTTTCAGGAAAACATCATTTATCAAACTGCTTTTCCCTGATCCGGCAACACCTGTTACACACGTTAATACTCCTTTGGGAATTTTTGTCGATATGTTTTTTAGGTTATGTAAATTTGCATGCTTTATTTCAATATACTCTGTCCATGTTTTTGGTTTCCTGTCTAACTTCCCTTTATTTTTCAGAGATGTGGCTGTTATACTATCTGAATTCATTAAACCGTCATAATCGCCTTCAAATATAATTGTGCCACCCGATGTTCCTGCTTTTGGTCCGATATCAATAATATGATCGGCACATTTAATGATGTCAGAATCATGTTCAACAACAAAAACACTGTTTTCTTTTTCTTTAAGTTGTTTCAACATCTCAATTAATCTGTCTGTGTCACGTGGATGCAAGCCAATAGAGGGTTCATCAAGGATATACATTAAATTAATTAAGTCGCAATCAAGCTGACGTGCCATTTTTACCCGTTGACTTTCACCACCCGAAAGTGTCGCTACTGAACGATTAAGTGAAAGATATCCTACGCCAATGTTTATTAGATGCGAAAGAATTTGTTGCATTTTGTTGACAACAGGCTCTGCAATATCACCATTTATTGATTTCAGAAAAATGCTTAGTTCAGTAAATTCCATATTAATCAAGTCCGGAATTGTTTTACCATTAACTTTCACCCTTCTGGCTTTTTCATTTATTCTGGAACCTCCACAGGCATCACAATCTGAATAAATAAAATACTTTTGGTAAGCGTTTCTTCTTTCTTCTGATAGTTGATCTTCAGCCTTGTTAATATGAACTCGTTCAAGTTTTCGAACAATCCCTTCATAGTTTTTCATATACACTCCGGCACCATGTTTCTTTTCAATAGGAATTCCTTCTGCAAAAAGAAAGTCGTTGTATTCTTTCTCAGAAAAATCTTTAATTTTCTTATCTACATCAAACAAGTTTATGCTTACTATCTCCCGCCAGTTCCAGGCACCCACTTTATGATCGGGATGGTCAATAGCCCCTTCTCTTATTGTTTTATTCTTATCAAGTATTTTATCAATGTCTATTTTTATTTTCTTTCCCATTCCTTTACAAACAGGGCACATTCCTTCAGGATGATTGAATCCAAAAACAAATGAAGGTCCAATAAAACGATCTCCACATCTCGAGTACAATAGCCTGAGATAAGTGTATAATTCTGTAGCTGTGCCAACAGTACTTCTCAAATTCCGACCCATTCTTTTTTGGTCGATGACTATGGCAGTAGAAATATTTCTTATCTCGTCAATATCGGGTTTAGTAAGTTTTGGCATTCTGCTTCTAGCAAAGGATGAAAATGTCTCAACCAACTGTCGTTGAGCCTCTGTATAAATAGTGTCAAATACCAAAGAAGACTTACCGGAGCCTGATACACCTGTAAAAACTACAATCTTGTTTTTTGGAATTTCCAGTGAAAGATTTTTTAAATTATGCGTTCGTGCATTTTTGATGATGACATTTTTGTGATCTTTTATTGCCATGATATACTAATAATATTATTACAGAAATAAGTCAATCCATATAATTTTTGCTTCTATTTTATCCTCCTGCCAGTCCATCATTGACAGCGCCTGGGATAAGCCATGGAATGTTAATTGCAAACCATCGCTGGGCAAACCCCAGCAGGTGATTAAATACCTGGGGCAATACACTTACCGGGTGGCTATCAACAACCAGCGCATTGTGGATGTGAATGACCGTGATGTCTTGTTCATCCGAAAGGATTACCGCGATCAGGAACAAATGAAAACAACCAGGCTAAGCGGTGTGGAGTTTTTGCGACGGTTTTGTCAGCACATCCTCCCGGCTGGTTTTGTCAAAATACGGCATTTTGGCATTTACAGCTCACGTTTTAGAAGCACCATACTTAAAGATCCCCATAAGATGGTGGTTAAGCCGGTTGAGACCACCACCGAACGCATCAAACGCGTTTTGGGAATTGATGTCTACAGATGTCCGGCCTGTAAAAAAGGCAGGCTCATTCCGGTGGCCATCCTGCCACGTATCCGCTCACCCGGTTTTGTGAAAACTGCCATGCTTAAATGGATGAACTATTAATACGACACCCTTCAACTTACCTGCGAATGCGGGCTGGAAGCGTATGGATCAAACCAGCGTAAATCAACTATAATAGCGATGTTAAACGCTCAAAAAACATACAAAAATGTCAATTAACCAACAACTACATTCAATAATGATGACTCTTTCAATACCCTTCCCCTAAAATAGAACAAAGAAATCCGATGCAAAAACCATAGCACTTATTGCCCGCGGGATTGAGTTCAACCGAGCCTCAATACTGGGTGCTACGCACCGTATAAAGGCCTATTTATTGGCAGTAGTCTTATTCTTGTTTATAGAAATCACTTTTAAAGTTTAAATATGTATTGTAATCTCCTTGATACTTTTTAATGAATTTTTCTTTTGAAATGAATCTACCGATACCATTAGAGTTTCCCATTCCTTTCTTTACCCAAAATAGGTGATGTTTGAAATCAATAAATACAGGTCTTTTTACTCCTATCCAACTACTTCTAAAATACTTCCAATCAAAACTGTAATCTTTGTTCATGCTTACATTTTGAATTCCTTGTTCCCCAATATCTAACCAACCATAATATTGTTCATAACTCTCAAAATCAAAAAAAGTAAAATGGTCTTTGAAGTCAGCACCATTAATGAGCCAAATCATTCTTTCACCAAAGAAGTTTTCTTTTTCTTCAATTTCTTCATGTTTTAATGAATTACTTTGAAGCTCAATAATAACATCAGTCTTTGTGTAAATGTCAGCTAGATGCTTTTCATCATTATTTTTAATTACTATCTCTGAGTTTTCTTTTCCAAAAGTGGTTTTCCAATGCAAATGCCAATCTGCATCTGGTTCATACCACTTTTCACAACTTTCTCCTTTATGATGTGCCCAATGCCATATTTTTATATTCCCACATTTTGAAAACACTTCTCTTTCGCACATGGGGCAGCTACCTTTTAATTTTGGAATAGCAAACTCTTTGTTATTATTAACGATAGCCCAAAGCATTTTTATTCATTTTGTTGATTAACTAAAACAACTTCAACTTTATTATTCAATAGCTTTTAACATTTTAAAACCCTTACTAGTTCATCATATAAAGGAGATGACTTTGGTTTATATATGGGATTACTGCACCGGGTAGCTTACGCCCCCTAAGAACCGTGCATGCCAGTTTCCCGGCACACGGCTCAAGCACTTTAAAGGCTTCTCGGCGAAGAGTTACCCAGCTGTTTTTTGCATAGCATTATTGCTACTTACGAAAGTAGTTTTTTGCCTGCAATTTTTTGCACGATCTTCTCTCCATTTAGTCCGCTGATAAAAATATTTATCGAATTCTGGCAAATAGGGATTAGCTTTACTTTTCACTTTCACATGGTACACGATAGGTATCATTGAGATTTTGTAAAGGCGATGATTGACGATGCCTTTACTAGTCTTTACCTGATCGGTAAAATGATTGTTTTCGAAGTAACGATGAAATATCCACCATCGGTTTTTATTACCGTGTTGATATTTAGCCCATCTTCTTGTTTGCCACCATAAGAATGTTTCCAAGCGGTAAAAGGTCTGCTTCGAGCAAATGCCCTTATGGTAGTTTGACCAGCCCCGAATGACAGGATTGAGCATTCTAAT
>JAEINY010000335.1 GCA_016342595.1 Marinilabiliaceae bacterium | reverse complement strand
TTAAAATTAAATCTCCAAAATGGAAATTGGCGGATATGTTTTTTAGCAGATGATTTGCATGGAAGAGTTACACAGAGCTCACTGAGGCAAAAAGCATAAGGTAGTTCATAGAGGGTTATTATTCCATCAATACAGCCAGGCATAAGATATCCTCCCGGCGTCCCTCTATGTTTTCTTCGTGCAACTATTATTTTTTGAACGCAATACAAGTTGGCGCTCAATGAGAAATTAAAGAGTGGAGGAATGTTTATTTATCACCTTTTTTCATTCATTCATTTCGAGTATTAAGTCATTCCTGCTAATTTTGTGCAATCTGACAGAAAAGATGTTGGTTCAAGATTTAGTTAAGCATTTAATTCTTTATTTTTTTCACACAAAAGAAAATTAGTTAATGATTCATAGCCGTTTTGTAAAGAATAATTACTCATTGCAATTAGTGAGCCTGTTGATGTTTTGTATGCTAGTTGTGTTACCTCTTGGTGCACAAAATAGCCTTTCAATGGATGGGAAAGGAGAGGGATGTTTTTTGCAGATTTATAATTATCAATCATCTGAAGGTGTTGATTTTAAAAGTAAGTCTTATTTAAATCAGGTTATTCGACAAAGTTTATTGGATGACAATTATTGTCGATTGTTTAGGTACAAACCATATCCGGTAATCAGATACAATCCATTGATAATGGATATCATATTTCGAGTGCCTACATATGGCGAAATTAAGTTTCAACCCACGGATTTTGTAAAGGAAAATCTCAATAACCACAAGAGGGTTATGCAGTCGTCGCAATTGACAGATTCTTATCAAGCCGTTTTTGATTCTGTAAAACCTCTAAATAGTGTGGCGCAGCAATTTCTGATAGATCATCCCGCCCTGGTTGATTTAAACTGGAACGATATTCCTGATCCACCCCGCATTCGAAAAGATGGTTTTTTGAGAAAGCGCTCGGCTTCTGAAGGGATAAATACCTTACTGACGAAAACGGAGTATGATACCAGGCCCAGTTTAGATAAGGTCACAATGGAGACCGGACCGTGGACTTTTGATGGATCCGAGCACGTTCAATTGTCGCAAGCTCATATAGCCAATTGGGTGAAGGGGGGAGAAAGTAGTGTGAGCTTGAGTAGTGACTTGCGGGCGAAAGCAATTTATAAAAAGAATAAGAATGAATGGGAAAGTTACATCATCCATAAAGTTGGTGTGTTATCTACCGATGATGAAAAAGGGCGGATCAATGATGATTTGATTGAACTGAATTCTAAATATGGCTTAAGTGCATCCAAAAAATGGTATTATAGTTTCCTGTTTAATTTTAAAACACAATTCTTTGATAGTTATGAAGCCAAAGATAAGGAACATGAAAAGCTTCCTGTATCTGGTTTTATGGTGCCAGCTTACTTTACGTTTGCTTTAGGTATGGATTTTAAAGAAGGAAAAAAGTTTACTTTGCTGTTATCTCCAATAACTTCGAAAGTTACAATAGTGCGGGATACAGTAAACTATAGCGCCGATAAATACATTGCAGCAGACGGGAAAAAGACCGACATGTTGAATGGTTTGTCCGTAGTTAGTAATTTTGAGCAACAAATTTCACGGGAGATAAAGATATCCACCAAATTAGATGCTTTTTACGAATATCTTTCTAAAGGGGATGATGCAGATAATCCTCGTCAAGTACAAATTAATTGGGAAGTGATCCTGGATATGCGCATCAATCGGTTTTTATCGACTCGCTTACTCACTGATGTGAAATATTTTACCAATGAGTCGAAAAAGGTCCAGTTTAAAGAGAACTTTAACATTGCATTTCGATACACTTTTTAGGGATAACGGCCGTGTGTTATTTTTATAAATGGTTTAACTTCTTTTAACTTTCATTATAACGTGTTCATACTATAACACGCTACTTTTGTTGCCATAGGAATAAGGGATTATTCATCGGTTATAAGTTTGGTAATACAACAAAAAGGATGCAGAAACGCTGCTCTTTTTATAAAGATATTTTGGCATAGAAGGTATAGAAAATTGAGTAAATTTTCTCATAGTTTAGGGTTAGGTTTGGTTAAAAGTTGAAAGCCGTTCCAATAGCTATATTGGACGGCTTTCTTTCTTCACAAGTTTTAGAAGGATGAAACCTGGTTAATTCAATCAATGTTATACTTTCATTTACGATCTTGAGAAGTTTTTCTCATAGTTTAGGGTTAGGTTTGGTTAAAAGTTGAAAGCCGTTTTGATGGAAGCATCAAAGCGGTTTTCTTTGTTTAGGCTACTTTAATTGTAAAGTCGGTAGTGGCTTACTGGTGAAATTCAGGTTAAGGAGTGCGTTTTAATAAACTCATGCTTTCTGGTCTTCTTTGGCATGTTAATTGCAAGTATAAATTCACGAGAAAGTTTTCTCATAGTTTAGGGTTAGGTTTGGTTAAAAGTTGAAAGCCGCACTGATAAATGTATCAGGCGGCTTTCTTGTTTTCCACCTATTTGAACAATTATTAGGTGCTAATACACTCCTGTCGATACATTAAAATCAATATCTTGCAGAGTAGAAGAGTTGAAAATGTCAATGGATGGAATTTATAAAAGATCGACAGTACTATAAGTTTTGTGGTTACGGCTTCTTTAAGAATCTTCGGTTCTTTGATCCTTTTTTAATGTTATTCTTTGTAAATAAAGGGTTGAACTATGCGGAGATCGGGTCATTGTATGCCATTCGTGAAGTCACTATTAATTTATTTGAAGTGCCATCAGGTTTTATGGCTGATCTGTTCGGACGTAAACGCGCAATGGTTACTTCGTTTGTAGCTTACATTGTTAGTTTTTTGTTGTTTTATCAATTAAATCAATACCTTGGTTTTATCCTGGCATTTATCTTTTATGGCATAGGAGATGCGTTTCGGACCGGGACGCATAAATCAATGATTCTGGCTTATATCAAAATTAACGGTTGGGAAGCTGCCAAAACGGATTATTATGGTCGAACCCGTAGCTGGTCACAACGGGGATCTGCTATAGCTGCATTAATCAGTGGAGGTGTCGTATTTATTACTGGGGACTACAATTCTATTTTTTTGTTTTCGATTGTTCCTTACCTCATTAATGTTAGTTTACTCTTGTCATACCCGGCCTACCTCAATGGACCACAAATTAGTAAGGGTAAAACGGTGAGAATGATATTTCGTGATCACTTTAAAGAACTAAAGTGTGCATTTAGTTCTTTTGCCACACTGCGGTCGATTGTATTTACAAGTGGCTTCACAGGGTACTACAAAGCAGTTAAGGATTACTTACAGCCATTGTTAGTCGCTGCGGCTATAGCCGTCCCATTGAATATGGAGTGGGACGAGAGTCGACGATCGGCTGTATTAATAGGGATTACCTATTCGTGTATCTATTTTATGACGGCCCGGGCATCCCGTAGCGCCGGTCAGGTTGAGCGGTGGTTTAAAAGTTCGGAAAGGGCACTCATGTTACTTCAGGTCATGGGTCATTTGGGTGGTTTCCTAGCAGGTGTAGCTTATTATTTTGATGTGACGTGGTTGGCCATCTTCTTATTCGTAATAATACTATTAGTTCAGAATTTCAGGCGACCGGTGGTAGTGAATTACTTAAGTAATCAATTTGAGGAGCATATTATGGCGACTGCCCTATCTGCGGAATCGCAAAGTGAAACTCTTTTTGCAGCTTTATTTGCATTAGTTTTTGGATTTATTATTGATTGGTTGGGGGTCGGTTCAGGAATAGGACTGGTTTCATTGATTTTGCTTTTGGGGTTTTTCATGTTATATGGTATTACTAACGGGGGAAAGAAATGATCACTTGTATTTCAATATTAAGAAAGTGTCTATAGTGTTTTGTAAAATAAATTAAAACAGGGAAATATGAAGAAAATTTGGATATTCATGGCAGTGGTTTTAGGGCTTACCGCTTGCGGGCCTACAGAGTATGCTAAAATCGGAGATAATCAAATGGTGGTGTTTGATAATGAGCATCTCTTTTTTAGTCCGGAAGAATTTGACGGAGCTATTGATGTTAAACAGGATGAAGTGTATCGGATTGTGGATGGTCGTATCTTGATGAAAAAAATCAAATTGCCGGCCTATCAGCGAGAGGTGAAAGCAAGTGTTAAGATAACAGTCGCTTCTGCCGGCGACAGATGGGACAAGTCAGGGTCTTGCTTTGTGATACCGGCCAACTCGGACATTGATTTTGTAGATATCCATAATGGCTTGGCTCAATTACCTGAACCTGCTGAAGGCATGGAAGATTTGAAGGGGATTGTGGCTTCTGCCAATTATTTGCCGGTGGTTGAGCTCATGCGTTTCATGACACCATTTGGAATTGGTTTTTATAATGATAAAATGGATAAGCGGAAGCCGGTATATGTGCCGCATTGGGAAGATAAAGTGGAATGGGAACAAGATATCACTGACCGGCTTTCGCTTTTAGAAGGTGAAGTTTGGGTTGGTGTGTGGATTGATACCTGGACGAAGGAGGGGTATACTGTTTCCATGGAGTTGAAATTCGAGGAAAGTCCGTATGCTTTTGCAGGTAAAACCATCACAAAAGTGAAGCCACTGGTGAATACCGTTTATTATGTGGGCGGACAAAAGCATGCGGATATTTTTACCCGACAAGATATTGAGTTTTCTGCTGACCTGCCGGAAGGAGCTAAAAATGTCCGCTTAAAATACATTACTACCGGACATGGCGGTCATTCAGGAGGCGATGAATTTGTGAAGAAACGTAATGTAGTAAAAGTGAATGGTGAAGCGGTTATTGATTTTGTGCCCTGGCGTGATGATTGTGCCTCTTTTCGCCGTTTTAATCCGGGATCAGGTGTGTGGTTGATTGAGGATACAGCTCAGTACATTGATTTTAATACCTGGGAATATGAAGAGAAGGTCATTGAAGAACGTTTGGCTTCATCTGACTTGTCACGTTCCAACTGGTGTCCCGGATCTGATGTGATGCCAGAAGAAGCTCACTTAAATATTGGTGCAGGAAATCACACCTTTACTTTTAGTATTCCGGAGGCTCAGCCCATTGATGGCGATAAATTGAACCATTGGTTGATTTCAGCTTATTTGGTTTGGGAAGAATAAGCGGTTTAAGGGATCGTAATGGAATAACATGGCTGTTTTTGTTTTTCTTCGAAACTCGGTGTAACAATTTGATGAATTATCAAAAAAATAGAAGAGCTCTACGTGTTGTAGAGCTTTTTTTGTGTCTGGAAGATCGTGTTTGTACATATTTTATCGCAATTGTCTTTAAAAAAGGGGAGAGAGATGTCATACTTTTATTCACTGTAAAAAAATATTGGTGCTTCATGAAATAAGTCATTCTTCAGATTGTAAAAAGAGTCAACATTTGCGCGATTTTTTACACCTATTTATTTAAACTGAATTATTAATTATTTGTCATGGCTTTTATTACAAAGGAGAA
>JAEINY010000334.1 GCA_016342595.1 Marinilabiliaceae bacterium | reverse complement strand
CAGATTACACGGATTTCATCACTGAATTCGACATAATAACAAGTCCGATGGTTATCTTTTGCGTTTTTAGAAACAACTTGTTGTTTTGCTCTGTGGCTCTCTGTGGCTTCTTCGTGTAACTCTGTGTTACCCTTTTCTCAGCGTTATCTCTGTTTTTGTTAGTATGTCAAGGCTTGAGGACTCTGTGTTATTATTAGTTTATATAAAACATACCCCTGGAATAAGTAAATACTATAATATGCAAATCATTCCACTAGCTATTTCCCCTCTTCGCCATACAACAGAAATACTATGGGACACATTGAACTTACCATACATTCATTTTTTTATAAAATTCCATCACTGTTATCGAAAGAATGTTGATTCTTCCCTAACCTATAGGAGCCTTAACCAAATGATGAATATCGATCAACAAATGAAGAACCCCGAATTCATAAATCACAATGCGTTAAAACACCCCTTTAGGCTTGGTGTCAATGATATCCTTTTGACGTTTAATGGCATCTCGCTTTTTACCGGCGCTAAAGCGATAAGTTATTTTAAACCAAAGTGGCATGGTAGAAAACTCAATCCGTCCCTGATAATCTCTTTGAAAATTTGGTCCCTCGACCTGACGTCCATTGTAATCAATTGTTTTAGCAAAAGGAAGGGCACATGTCACGCCGGCTTTTAATTGGCTGTTAAAGGATCGTTCCAAAGCGATAAAATAGATGGCATCGCTATAAGAATGCCCCTGAAATTGGGGCCGTGGTGTATTGTATTGCCATTGAATGGAAGCGGTCATCTTTTTACTCAGGGCTGCATTCATCGATAAACCCGTCTCCAGGGCCTTCATTCGTTTCCCTTGAATTCCATTTTGCCGGGCGCTTTCATTTTCAATAAAATGACTTTGGTACCCCTTTAAATATATATTCGCGTCGATAAACTCCGTCAGTTTCAAGGCCGCCGTAAGCTGTAAGCCCACCCTTAAATGATCGCCCACTTGTTGCATACTACTCTGTAAGTGACCTGCGCCAGTCAGATGTGTTAAACCGGCCATCACATCCGCGTCTTTCAATATGAAGAAACGCGCACTCCAATAATTTTTCCCGGGTATATACGCAACTTCTGCCAGCCATTCTTGCTGAATAGTTGGTTGCAACATGGGGTTCCCAAAGCTCAACGCATAGGGATTGATGTAAAAGGTATCCGGACTTAACTGGTAGACATCAGGACGGGAAAGCGCGCATCGGTATGCCAGCCTGGTAGTTATTTTTTCCGAAAGCCGATACCCCACAGAGAAATGAGGGAGCCACTCCAGGCTGGTATTTGTAAACTTACTTTTTTCCCTGAAACAGCTCTCCTCTACCCGGAGGCCCCCACTCAGTGTCAATGGGGAACCGGTATAGGAAAAATCACTATATATCCCCAATACATCTTCTTTGTAAGCCACATCAGAGGGTTCCGCAAACTCTAATCGACGTTCTGAACGTTTCACACCGACACGCCATGTTACCCCTTTTGCTATTGGCCGGGCATAATCTATTTTCACACTCATCACCTGCTGTCTGGGATGTGTCTCATTCACCTTTTGCGGTATGAGTTGTGAACTTCCATCCTCTTCTGTGTAGGCAGTATGGTGCGCACCTTTAAAATCATTTAAGCTGCAATCCACAGCAAGTTCATGCCCTTTTTCATCAAACAAATGCTTATAAAAGAGTGAATGAAACACCATACGATTGGAGTTTTCATCGTCTCTGCGGCCCTTCCATACCTGCTCTTCGCCATTTGGCTCCCATACCTGTTGGTGAACAGTGCCATCCAGTTCTTGCGAAAAGGGATTTACGAATCCATAATAATTAAGCTGATTTCGCGCATTGATTAAAACATCTACCCCATAATGAAAGCGGTGAGAATAGTAGCGTTGCCTCACCCGCTCTTCGGTAGATACGATCGCCGGCATCTGCTGCTCATCAAATTGATAATGTTCCTTTTCAAGCTGATCAAACTGAATCAGCTCGGCATTATAGGAGGTATAGACATTGAATTTTTTGTTATTATACTGAAAACGATAAGCAGGAAAGAGGTACACTTCCTTTTGTGATACGGGAAGTTCAGCATGCATGTACCCTGAAACACCCCGCTGGTGGATCTTTTTAAGAAGGATATTAATCACCCCTGCTGCTGATGCATCGTAGCGTGCATCAGGGTTAGATACCACTTCTATTTTATCAATTTGCTCGGCCGGTAACTGTTTAACGTACTGAATATCCCGCTCCATACCATCGACCCGGATTATGACATTCGACTGTCCCTCGAGATACAAATTCTGCTTCATGTCCAGATGTATACCGGGTAGCCGGGTGAGCAAATCAGTCCCTGTATGCGCGGCTTTTAGCATGGTCTGATTGACAAAATAAACCGTACCCTCCATTTTTGACCGGGCTTTCAATCGTTCTGTTTTAACAACCGTTTCCTGTAACTCAATAGCAGTTTCATGCAAATGAATAATCCCTTTATCTTGATGCGCCTGGTTGATCCAATCCACTTCAGTAGCAAAAGAAGTGTATCCCAGTGCACTTATCTTCAAAAGATACTTGCCGGGTACCCTTGCTTCCAGCATAAACTGCCCAATAGCATTACTCATGCTTCCCGCCATAACCGCAGAATCAACAGGATTAAACAGTGCAATATTGGCATATGGAATGGCCTTTTGGGTATCGTAAGATTTTAAAACTCCGGTTAATTTGCAGAAGGATTGTTTCTGCCCCAGGGCATTCAAACACAAACAAAGAAGGATGACCAGTACCGATCCTCTTAAAACATGTATACAACAATCTTTACGTTTCATTTTGCATTCACTTTTCAGGTTTTACTGATGCAAAGTGAAGGAAAAACAGCCACAGCCACTAGTTTCAGGGATGGAAAGCTGGAATTTGTGATAAAGAGTAAGCGTGATTCAATTATTTGGGCTTAATGGAAAGATTTTGGGATGAATGAAACGACTTTCATATAACAAATGGCTGACTTAGGAATTGTAACGGAATAACCTAACTGTATTTGTGTGTGTGTGTTTTAAAAAAAAGTGTTACACTGAGAGCGCAAAGTTCAGAAAATGGAAACGGTCACAGAGCCTTTAGAGTTTAATGTAAAATTATTAATACCTTATTAATGAAAACACTCTGTGCCCATATTGTTTTTGTTTTCCTCCAAAACTCTGTGTAACGATTTGATGAAATATCAAATAAATTAAAACTTATTTTTTGAACAACACAGCACTAAAATCATCAGTTTATTTTGTAACGAAGACTTAGCACCGACAGAACGCGTACTGCTGGTCAAATGATTTGATATTGCTGCGAGAAACAGGGATTTCAAAATGAACACCCTCTATTTTGAGACGATACCCCAATGCATTGCCATGCCTGGATTGCACTTTATTCAAATTAATAATATAGGCCCTATGGGATCGAAAGAATGCCGCATGAGGTGACAATTGCTGCGCGATGCTAGTCATGGAATTACGAATCATCACTTTCCTGATATCATCCCCATTCTTCAGATAAAAAGCCACATAATTGCCTTCGGCTTCAGCATACAAAAAATCATCCGGAAGAAATTGAAATTCCTCCTTTTTAAGTTGCGAGGCCACTTCTATTAATTCGACATCAGCATTAACAGCACCGGTTTTCTTTTTAGTATCACCGTCGGGCTGCTGTCTCTTGAAGCGGCCATAATTGATGGCTGTAAAAAAGACAAATGGTAACAGCTCCAAAAAAAAGACAACTTTCACTGAATTAAAAAATGTCATCATATTTAACCGGTCCATGGGTGGCTCCATAATGAATCCAAAGCAATAAATGAAGATACCGCCTCCCACTAACACTAATGCAATAGCTACCAATTCCCTTAAAACAGTCCACTTTTTTTCATCTGCCAGCCAGCCCATTCGTTTTACCAAATGCACGCTTATAAATACTGAGAGTGTGGCACAAAAGGCATAAAGAGCCATTGTTTGCAGAAAAGTAAAGGATGGGGAGGGATGCGCTTCCAGTGGCTGATAAATAACTGTAAAAAGTAAGAAAAACACCCCTACAATGAGAGCACCTGTAAGGGGTTTGTGAAGGAGGTAATTTGGAGGATAATAACGATGCAGATATGAAAGACGTGTTTTTATCATGTGATGCAGTTTCCTATTCAAATTTGAATATTTCTTTATATATAAAAATGGTAGAGGTGTAAAATTAACATTTTTTTCTGATCACTAAGATGTATCCCTCTTCAACTGCCCTCAAGAGATGGTAGTGAGAGGTGTTGCAGAATACCGCGGCTGGTTCTTTTTTTTATACAGAAAAGGGCATCCCCATTAAGGACACCCTTTCATCTGTTCATCTGTTTAAAATTTAGTATCAAGATTCAAGTACCAAGACACAAGACTAATGAACGCAGAGACACAAAGGCTCTGATTTTTTTTAATTATTCTCTTGTGTGATTAAAACTTAAACATGATCGTTTCATACATACTATACTAAATTTTCCTTGTTTAGTCTTATCCCGATTCCCAATCAAATCCGATAGCTATCGGATGAGTGATAAAAACATCACTTTGTGATTGTGTATCGGCCTTTACCACTTGTAATAATCAAGATGTATTATCAATCATTTTGTTCTACTTTTGATCTTACATTGCAATGATGGTTACTTCGGAACGGCGGTTGGCCTGGTGCTCCGCATCGGAACATTGCACACCATCGGCACAACGGTTTTTCAAGCGTGTTTCACCATATCCTTTGGCCGTAATCCGCTCAGCTGCTATCCCTCGCTCAACCATGTAATTGACGGCCGATTGTGCCCGCTTTTGCGACAAAATCTGATTCGACCTGGCCGCCCCCCGTGCATCGGTGTGCGATCCTAACTCAATTTCAATGGTTGGATTATCATTCAGGAATTGAATCATATCGTCCAGCTCCACTGCCGCATCTTCACGAATATCCCATTTCCCAAGGTCATATAAGATTTGAATTTCAATACTCTTACCCACTTTGGCTTCTTCCATTTCCAATTCCATGAACTCATTCAGATTCACATAACCGGTATCACGACCGACTGTTGAAAAGGCCACCCTTTTTGTAAAAAACTGTTGCTTGGTGAATACCAGATCGTATTCTGTTTCGGGCTCTAATTTTGTTTTGAATTGACCGTCCACATCGGAAACAATGGCTGATTTAGCACCATTTTCAGGCTGTATTGACAGGCTAACCTCTGGAATAGGCTTCATCTCCGGCAGCAAAAAGACAGAACCGCAAATACCATAAACCGGACGTGAGATCAAGGCCATTTCATGTTCATCCACATTTGTACTTACATCGATGGTCTCTGAATACGGGAAGTAATCCGGTGTATTAACAGCCAGAGTCAGACTAGTAATGGAGTTATCCAGTTCTGTAGCGATCATCCCATGGTGGTC
>JAEINY010000333.1 GCA_016342595.1 Marinilabiliaceae bacterium | reverse complement strand
ATCCTGAAGGGATTAAACGTCAATAGCCACGGGTGAAACCCGTGGTTGCAACAAAGCGTAATCACGAACTCTGTAGGAGTTCAACCCTTAATTATGAAAGAGCCTTAATTTTTAATGGATAATGGAGTCAATTATGTGATGTAAGTAATTTTCACCTTTCCCATGAATTCTGCAACCATTTTACATTTACCATTTTACTTTTTTGTTATTGAGTAATTATCAAATCCAAATGGTGCAATTAATTGACATTCCTCACAATTATTACTATTGTTATTCCTTACTTTTACCATTCTGTAAACAAATTTCAAATACCATGAAACAATTATTATCAATCGTATTGATTGCATTGATATTAGGAGCTTGCGAGAAATCCAAAGCGCCTGAGAAACCAACCTTCACAAATCGTGATTTAAAGGTTGATAGTGACCGCATGACCGCTGAAGTGCTTTGGTCCTTTGGCCGTGTAGGTAATGTATCGGTATCACCCAATGGACAAACCGTATTGTTTACGGTATCCTACACTAAAATTGAAGAAAACAAAACTTACACCGACATCTATACCATGCCGGCTACTGGTGGTGAATTTACTCAAGTTACCAAGACCGCAGGTAATGAGTTTTCAGTGTCTTGGCGTCCGGACGGGGCTAAAATAGCCTACCTGTCAGCCGCCTCAGGAGAGGTTCAGTTATGGGAGATGAATGCCGATGGTTCACAAAATATTCAAGTCACTAAAGTTAAAGGTGGCATCGAAGGGTATAAGTATGCCCCAACAATGGATATGTTGATCTATACGCAAAGTGTGAAGCTGGATGAGACTGTTCAGGATATGTATCCAGATTTGAAATATGCGAATGCACGTATCGAAGATGACCTTATGTATCGTCATTGGGATCATTGGCATGATTTCAAATACAGTCATGTTTTCTATCTGAAATATGCCAATGGTGCTGCGCTGGGAACCGGCAAAGACATCATGGAAGGGGAGCGTTTCGCTTCACCGTTAAGTCCTTTCGGCGGAATGGAAGAGATCAACTGGACCCCTGACGGAAAAAGCATTGCTTATACCTGTAAGAAGTTAAGCGGTAAGGCAGCAGCTTTCTCAACTAACAGTGATGTTTACCTGTATAGTTTAAAATCAGGTGAAACAAAGAATTTAACTGAAGGAATGTCAGGTTATGACAAGGCAGCTGTATTCTCGCCTGATGGTAAACTGATGGCCTGGGAAAGCATGGCACGTGATGGGTATGAGGCAGATCAGAACAGATTGTTCATCATGGATCTGGCCACAGGTGATAAAAAAGATTACACTGCTGATTTCGATCAAAATGTACATGGCTTGCAATGGAGCAACGATGGTCAGCACATTTGGTTCACCAGTGAGGATAAAGGGTCGAATGAGATCTTTCGTTTCAACAAGGCGGATGAAAGTATTGATCAAATCACGGATGGTATTCATAACTATAACTCAGTGGCTTTTGCCGGTGATCACATCATCGCCACCCAGACATCCATGAAGCACCCGACAGAGATCATTCGCGTAGATCCTAAAACAGGTGAAGGTACCGACATCTCTAAAGTAAATGCACCTTTATTAGGTCAGCTGAAAATGGGTAATGTGGAGAAACGTTGGATCAAAACAACCGATAAAAAAGATATGTTGGTGTGGGTGATTTATCCGCCACATTTCGATCCGAATAAGAAATACCCTGCCTTATTGTATTGCGGTGGAGGCCCGCAAAGTATGGTGAGTCAATTCTGGAGTCTGCGTTGGAATTTTCAGATGATGGCAGCCAACGATTACATTATTGTGGCACCTAACCGTCGAGGTCTTCCAGGTTTTGGTCAGGAGTGGAACGAGCAGATCAGTGGTGATTACGGTGGTCAGAATATGAAAGATTACTTTTCGGCCATTGATGAAGTGAGTAAAGAGCCGTTTATTGATAATGATAAATTGGGTGCTATTGGTGCCAGTTATGGTGGTTACTCGGTGTATTGGTTAGCCGGCAATCACAACAAGCGTTTTAAAGCCTTCATTTCTCACTGTGGTATTTTTAACTTCGAGCAGATGTATGCCACTACTGAAGAGATGTTTTTCGTGAATTGGGATTATAAAGGTAATTACTGGGATAAGTCCAATAAAACAGCCATGCGTAGTTTCGCCAACTCACCACATAAATTTGTGAAGAATTGGGATACACCGATGTTAGTGATTCATGGAGCGAAAGATTTCCGTATTCCTTATACACAGGGAATGGGGGCTTTTAATACGGCTAAGATGGTAGGTGTTCCGGCCCGATTCCTTTACTTCCCCGAAGAAAACCACTGGGTATTGAGTTGTCACAATGGTATCTTGTGGCAACGTGAGTTTGCCCGTTGGTTGGATACGTATTTGAAATAAAAAACTTTTATTCATCCGATGAATAGCAGAGCCGTTCCATTTGGGGCGGCTGTTTTTTATCGATCAATTTGGACGCTGATTTTTATGATTTTTTAGGATCAGAATGATTTTATTGGATGCATCACCGGTTTTTCGGATTACTTATGATTTTTTTTAAATCCGATGAATCATAACTGTCTTAATAATCAGCGTCCTCTTTATTTTTCTTCCTCTCAATAGTCAGCATTAACAACCCGCCGTTTTATTTGTGGCTTCGGACCAAAGTTCAATAGTAATCCCACTTCTATCTCAGTAGCTTTTAAATAATTCACCAATTGCACTTCATGCACAGGTGAGATCTTTTCAACCGCTTTTAGTTCAACGATGACACAATCTTCAACCAGTATATCTGCAAAGTAATCTCCGATTTCTATTCCATCATAGAACACTTTAGTGTTTAATTGTGTGAGAATCAATGCAAACATTTTCTTTAATCATTTTGTGCAACATTGAGGATCATGAAAATCTGTTTTTTTGTTTTCTGTGTAGATCATGATCATCATAGCAATCAGTGTCTGTTTTTTTAACCAAGAGCTTTATATTCTTTGGTGATTGTCAAAACTTTTCAAGTCAATCAAACTAAGTATCGGCGTAATCATAAAGATCATAAAAATCAGCGTCTCATTTATTGCGTCTACTTGCAAGATAAAAAAAATCACCCTTATCAAACAAAATAGCAATAATCATTGGTAACTATTTCTATTTTTGCCGAACTTTAGATAATGGTGAAGCCGACTTCGCCAGGTAATAACCAACTGACATTTTATGCCGTTAACGTGAAGCTAATGAAACAATCGTATTTTGACCTTATTGATCAGACCTACTTCTTTCCACAGCCGGGTTTTGATATTGAAAATGGAAATCTATTCTTTAACAATGTCTCGTTAAAGTATTTGATTGATAAATATGGAACGCCACTGAAGATCTCGTATCTCCCACGAATAGGAGAGCAGATAAAACGGGTCAGGAACCTCTTTAGTAAGTCCATTAAACAAAACGGGTATAAGGGCAATTACAATTATTGTTATTGTACAAAAAGCAGTCACTTTAGTTTTATTATTAAAGAAGCCTTAAAATATGGAGTTCACCTGGAAACTTCTTCCAGCTATGATTTGGATATCATTTTAAAGCTTCATGAAGAAGGGCTGATTACCAAGGATATTAAGCTGGTGCAGAATGGCCATAAGACCGATGGTTACCTGCACAAGATTGCGCAGTTGCACAAAGCAGGGTTTCATAATTTAATTGTCGTCATTGACAGTTTAAATGAGCTGGATCGCTTATTACCTATGATCGATGGCACCATCAAGGTGGCTATCCGCATGGCCATTGACGAAGAGCCGCAATCGGCCTATTATACTTCACGTATGGGGATCCGGGCCACAGATATCATGACCTTCTACAACGAGAAGATCAGAGATAATCCCAAGGTGGAGCTGAAAATGTTGCACTATTTTGTGGATAGCGGCATCAAAGACACCCTTTACTACTGGGGCTTGTTCCAAAAAGCGATCAGCCTCTATGCCGAAATCAAGAAACAGTGTGCGTCACTTGATTCATTCAACTTAGGAGGAGGATTACCGATTCGTAATAACCTGGGATTTGAGTATGATTACACCTACATCATTAATGAGCTGGTGCGTAATATTAAGGAGATGTGTGTGGCGGAGGAGATTGATGATCCTGATATCTATACCGAGTTTGGGCGTTATACGGTAGGAGAATCCGGAGCGGTGATCTTCAAAATTTTGGAAGTGAAACAACAGAACGATGCCGAGTTATGGTACATCATCGACAACAGTTTGATGACGACCATTCCGGATAGCTGGAGTATCTTCGAAAAGTTCATTCTGCTGCCGGTTAATAACTGGGATAAACCCTATTCAAAAGTGAACATTGGCGGGATTACCTGTGATCATTCCGATTATTACAATACGGAGGATCTGAATCAGCAGGTGTTCTTACCGCGCATTGAGAATGCCGATGACGAACCGCTTTACCTGGGATTCTTTCACACCGGGGCCTATCAGGATTCCATCAGTGGTTATGGTGGTCTGAAACATTGCCTGATCCCATCACCCAAACACATCGTTATCGAAAGGGATGAAAATGGATTACTCAATGATTACCTCTTCAAAGACGAGCAGAAGGTGGAGGATATGTTGCGGATTTTGGGGTACAAAGAATAAGATAATTTCAAAGGATACAATAAGATAGAAAGCAGGCCGGAAGGTCTGCTTTATTTTTTCTTACCAAAACCGTTCGAAGCTTAAGACCCCTGAAAATGGTATAATACCAGCTTTATTATACAATCGGTATAACAAAGAATCAAGCTCTCACGCAACCCTTTTAGTTATTTCTCTTCTTTACTAAAGAAATATATAACAGTAAGTTTATGAAATTACTCACTTTAATCATGTGCGGTATTCTTTGCACCGGTTTTTCAGCATATAGTCAGGAAAGCCCAGTCGATAGGCCAATGGGAAAAATTGGGATTTTCTATACTTCTTTTGGTGACAATGAATTAGTACGATCAGAAGGTTTGGAAGGTGCACCAGGTTATAGTGGAGACAAGTTTTACACCCTTGGTGTGAACTATCTGTATCCGTTTACCAAATGGCTGGATTTTCAAACGGGACTGGTTTATTCCAAACATCAAGTTACCATAACCCCCAATGTAGTTTATGATTACATTCCAGGTGTTGATTATCCACCTGTTAAGTCATATAATGAAGACTTATCGGTGATAAGCATTCCGGTCGGTGTTCAAATCAATTTTTTAAAGTACCTTTTTGTGAATGGTGGGTTTTCATTGGATTTTGATGCGGGATCATCCAATTCATTTGACGATCAGACAGGTATCGGTCTGCAAGTAGGTGCCGGTGTTCAATATGAATTTAAAAATAAAATCTCATTGTTCATCAACCCTTATTCAAAGAGTCACTCAATTGTCTCTTTCTCATCACAAGATAATCGACAACGCTTATTAGAGGCCGGTGTTAAGATGGGGGTGATGCTACG
>JAEINY010000332.1 GCA_016342595.1 Marinilabiliaceae bacterium | reverse complement strand
GTGAATAAGGTTGCCATTGAAGGCTTGACTAAGGATGTGCTTGATGTAGTCAAGCCTTCAATGGTAAGTCTTAATGATTCAATCGGAATCATGTTGCGATCATATACGAGGGCAATTAATAAACAAGAAGGTCGTAGCGGAGCTTTGTTCAGGAGAAAGACCAAAGCTGCTTGTCTCACACAGCCCGGTGAAAAAGTAAAAAAATGGTACATATCGCAAGGAGTAACTTTTTTAAATGTGGATGTCCATGAATTACAATATCCGGCTATTTGCTACCAATACATTATAAATAACCCGGTAAAAGCCGGATTAGTGAAACAACCATCAGACTGGGAGTTTTCATCAGCAAAGGATGTTTTAGGATATAGAAAGGGGAAACTGATTAATCGTTCGTTGATAAACGAGTATGATTTGAAGGCTTGAAGCGAAATTTTTGAATAAAGATGAACCCCAATTATATCAGATCAATTCATCCGATGAATAACACAAAGGTTAAATTATCCATCGGATGAGTAATAAGCTTATAATTTCTCTTTTAAAAGATGAGGTCGCTCATTATGTAACTTTACAATGAGTTCACCAAATAAAGTGTTGGCCCAGGCAAACCAATCGCGTGTGTACTTAGAGGCATCATCTTTATGGAAACTCTCGTGCATGAAACCGGTGCCGGCATGTGTATGTTTCAACATTTTCAGGCACTTGGTGATTTCTTTGTCATCCGTACTGGTCATAGCGCGCAGGATAATACCCATGGGCCAGATGTTTTGCTGACCGGTATGCGGGCTGGCTTGTCCTTCTGCAGCTTTCCCTTTGAGGAAATATGGATTGTGTTCACTCAACAGGAATTGACGTGTCCGCAGATATAACTTATCCGTTGGCTTATGGGCTCCCAAATAGGCCAGTGACATCAATGACGGTACATTGGCATCATCCATGAATACCTGGTTGCCAAACCCATCTACCTCATAGGCGTAAATCTTGCCATACTGCAGATGATCTAATACAGCATATTTCTGTATGGCAGCATCCACTTCATCAGCAAATTCGTGGCACTTCCGGGCAAAGGCATCATCTTTCAATATGTCTTTGTGGATCGTTCCCATCTGTCGAAGTGACAATACCGCGAACACATTGGATGGAATTAGAAATGGGTACAGCGACGCATCATCCGAAGGGCGGAACATGGAGCAGATCAATCCAACTGGCTTTACAGGACGACCCAATCCCCAGTGAACCGGGCTATCTAACATCTGACCGGTTGTGCGATTGAAGGTATAGGGTGTGGTACCATCTTTGCGTTGTTCTGTTCTGAATGTCTGAATAATGTATTGGGAAGCCTGTTGCCAATCCTCGTCGAAGATGGAGGTGTCACCAGTGATGGTATAATATTCATGCGCCAATCGAACCGCGTAACAAAGCGAGTCAATCTCCCATTTGCGCTCATGGATGCCGGGCAGCATCTGGGTACGGTCACTTTTCCATTTAGATATTTTGTTTACATCTTTATAGAAAGCATTGGCATAGGGATCCAGCAAGATACATTTGGTTTGCCGGTGAACCAATCCTTTGATCAGTTCCCTTAGTTCTTTATCTTTTTTGATAAGCGGCATGTATGGCCAAACCTGAGCCGTGCTATCGCGCAACCACATGGCATCAATATCGCCGGTGATGACAAAAGTGTCGGGTTTGCCGTTGATGTATTCAAAATCAACAGTGGTGTCCAGGGTATTGGGAAAGCAGTTTTCAAAGAGCCAGGCCAGTTCATGATCCGCCATGTCAGACTTGACCTTTTTGATCAGTTGTTCAACGCCTTTACTTGAGAAGCAGCGTTTGCCTTTCACCGGACGCATGGTTTTATAATCAAGATCAGATGTAAATGCCATGGATGGTACGGTTGCAACCGCTCCCAGAGCTAGGCCGGTTTGTTTTAGGAATGTTCTTCGTTTCATAATAGATTTGTTACGCAGAGTTTCACAGAGAAAGCGCAGAGAAACACGGAGGTATGGTAATTTTCTCTCCGCAATCTCTGCGGTTTAAATAGCTACCTATTTTGTATTTGTCATATAGAATTCCAGTTTTCCCCCTTTTATAATATCCGCATGTGAAAAGAATGGCTTCTCCAGTTTTTGACCATTTAAACGCATTTCTTTCACGTATTTATTTTCCGCCGAATTATTGTGGGCCACGATCTCAAATTGCCCACCCGGAACAGTTATCACGGCCCGATCGATCATTGGACGTCCGGTAGTATAGGTTGGGTCACCCGGGCAAACCTGGTAAAATCCAAGGGCGCTCAGGACATACCACGCCGACATCTGTCCGCAATCTTCATTGCCGATGATACCAGCTGGTTCGGGCAAATAGAACTCACGCATGATCTGATCCAGGCGTTCTTGTGCTTTGTGGGGTGAATGGGTCCAGTTATAGAGATAGGCCATGTGATGACTGGGTTCGTTTCCGTGGGCATATTGACCGATTAATCCGGTGATATCACCTGATGCATGTTCACCTTCAATGGCTGAGTCGGTGGTGAAGAGGGTATCCAACATGGCTTCAAAGCGGTCGGCACTACCATACAACTCAATCAACTGATCGTTGGCATGAGGCGTAAAGAAACTCCATTGCCAGGCATTACCTTCCACATAATCACTTTTCTCATGGCTGGAGTAGCGGGGGCGAAATGGTGTTACCCATGATCCATCATAGTTCTTACCACGCATCAATCCTGATTCAGCATCAAAATAATGGCGGAAATAGTTACTTTTTTTCATGAATGCAGCGGCAGTCTGTTTTTCTCCGGCTGCTTTGGCTATTTGAGCTACGCACCAATCGTAATAGGCCATCTCCAAACCATAAGAAACGGATTCATGGGTTGAATCGCTGGGTACCCAACCCAATGTTTCTTTGAAATAAATATGGCGTGACATGACGGCTGCTTCCTGGGTACCTTTAAATTTCTCCACGATATCAGGGCGCCAGGTGGCTGATTGAACAGAGGCTTCCAGCCAGTCGCTTAAATCATCCGGTGCTAATCCCTTTGAAGCCGCATCGGCCAGAACAGAAATGGCAGGGTAACCGACCATGGTGCCGGTATAGTTTGAAGCCAATGGCCATTTAGGCAATATGCCGCCTTCCTTGTATTTCTGCACCAATGCTTCACTCCAGGTGGCTGCTTTTTCAGGGCGTATAATGGTCATTAATGGATGAAATGCCCGGAAGGTATCCCATAAGGAGAAAACGGTATAATTCACATGACCTTCCGTTGCCTGCATGACTTTTTTGTTCATGCCCCGGTAGCGGCCATCCACATCCTGCCAGATAAAGGGAGCCATCATGCTGTGGTACATGGCGGTGTAAAAGTTAGTTTTCACTACCGGATCGCTCGTTTCAATCTCAATACCTTGCAAGGCTAAGCGCCATTCGTCCTGGGCTTGTGCCAGTGTTTGATTAAAATCCCATCCCGGCAGTTCGGCTTTCATATTTTTGGCGGCTCCCTGAGGATCAACAGCTGATAGGGCCACTTTTACCAAAAGCGGTTGATCAGAATTGGCGAACTTAAAATGTACCTGGGCATCTTTGGTCGAAAAGGATGTGTCATCTGACAGTTTTCCGTCGATCAGCACCTTGGTCTTTTCGAATGGTTCGGAGAATTCAATGCGATAGGCTACCAGATGATCATAGGCCCAACCGGTGGATTTCTGAATACCTTGCACCGTACGGTCATCAACCATTTCAAAGGTGTTATCCATAATGGTATTTCCCCAGTTAGCTTGCAGTACATGGGCCAAATTAAGCATGATGCGACGATCTGCGCCTTTGGCATACTGATAACGGTGCATACCCACCCGCAAGGTGGAGGTCAGTTCCGCATCGACCTTAAAATTTTTAAGGTGTACCTGATAGTGACCAGGTGCTGCTTTTTCACTGCTTTTATCAAAATCGGCTACCGGAATAACGTCATCAGAATTGGAGTAGGGCAGGAGACCCACATCACCTAAATCACCGATTCCTGTTCCACTCAAATGCGTGTGGCTAAATGCATAAATATGTTCATCATCGTAATGATAACCGCTACTGGCGTCCCAGCCATCCAAATGTGTATCCGGACTGAGCTGAACCATTCCAAATGGTAAGGTGGCACCCGGAAAAGTATGTCCGTGGAAGCCGGTGCCAATGAATGGATTTACATATTTCAAGGGATCATCCTTCACTGTTTGCTTGCCGGAGCAACTCCAGAAGAGGAGAGAAACTCCCATCAGCCATGAGGCCAGTATTTTCGCTGTGTACTTCATAAGTATCTATTTTAATTGATTTAATTCTCTATTGAAAAGGTATCGTTAAGCCGGATATCGGTGGATGAAGCACCAATGGCTATCTTAAACAGACCGGGTTCCACGACTTCTTGCATATCCCGGTTGAACAGACTTAAGTGGTGAGGCTGAAGTGTAAATGATACTGTTTGTGTTTCTCCGGGTTTCAAGTGAATCCGGTCAAAGCCTCGTAGCTGCCATTCATAGGTAATCACGGAAGCATATTCATCCTGAATGTATAACTGGGGAATTTCATCGCCTGCCATTTTACTTGTGTTGGTGATGTCGAAGGAAATGGTTAATTGCCCGGATGTGGTGCTTAGCTGATTATCCACCTTCAGGTTTTGATAGCTAAAGGTGGAATACGTTAAGCCATAACCAAAAGGATAAAGTGGATCTACCAACCGACTTTCACCTGTTCCATTGGGGCCCGATTTCGCTTGTCCCGCTTGCGAATAAGGTTTGAAAGGGAAGTTTAAAGGAATCTGGCCCACGCTGGCCGGCCAGGTAGTAGAGAGTTTTCCGCCCGGATTGTAATCACCAAAGAGCACATCGGCAATGGCTTCTCCTCCGTATTCACCGGGAAACCACCCGGAGAGAATAGCATCCATGTGTTGATTCGCATAATTGATGGACAAAGGCCGGCCATGGATTAAGACCAGGACTACTGGTTTACCGGTTTTTTTGAGGGCTTTTAATAAGTCACGTTGGCGACCCGGTAATTCCAGCGAACTGCGCGACAGGTTTTCACCCACCATCGTTTCGTCTTCGCCCATTACAGCAATAATCACATCCGCTTCTTTTCCCTTTTCGATGGCTTCATCAATGAGTGATTGTTCTTGTTGGGTAATCGCTTGATCGACGATTTCGGAATAAGGCCATTGCTCATCGTGTAATTCACAGCCCAAAGCATACTCAATGCTTGCACTGGAACCTAAGTGGTTTTTGATGCCTTCCAATGGAGAAATAATGTCTACTCCCAGTGCACCATACCGGCTGATGGAGCTGGTTGTGGCATTTGCATTAGGCCCAACTACCAGGATATTATTTAATCGGGATGGATCCAATGGTAAGGTAGAATGGTCATTTTTCAGCAACACAATGGATTCATGCGAAGCCTGACGGGCTAATTTCAGATGTTCATCCTG
>JAEINY010000331.1 GCA_016342595.1 Marinilabiliaceae bacterium | reverse complement strand
GCTAGCGCTAATAAAGCAAACTGACCAATATTAAAGGAAATGATGTGTGCTGTAAGGGTAGTACCTAATCCAGTACCTAATAACACAGGGATAGTTTGGGCAAAACGGATTAAGCCGGCCTCAACAAAACTCACCAATACAACGGATGCTGCACTGCTGCTTTGAAACAATATAGTAAATACTATTCCAAACAATACGGCAACGCCCTTACGCCTGGTAAACACATTGAGTAGTTCTTTGATTTTATGTCCGGCCAATGTACGTACCGAGCTACTCAATTGCTCCATTCCCATGAGAAACAAAGCCAATCCACCTATTAACATAAACAAGATTGCCCAAACCGTCATCTAACACCTCCCTAATTAGTCTTTTTTGCCACTTTCAACAAAGTAGTCCTCTTTTTCTGCAAATAATACATTGAAAGTCATCAAACTACTGTAAGCCTTTGTAATATACTGTTGCAAATACACTTTCTCTTTCTCACTTAAACTATTATGTGAATTTACATTTTACTCCAATACACGCAAGCGATCACGAACCATAATTATCTTTAAAAAAAATGTTTCCATGGGAATTTCTTTGGGTTGAATACTGTCACTACCAGGCTGTAAGATCACCGAGCCTCCTTCCCATTTAGCCCCCAAATCAACCTTTGGCGGCAACAGCCCATAATCATCCAACACCATACTGATGGCCTTTTTTAAATCATTGGCCGAAACAGGATCTATTTGCCCACCTTCCAGTATCTCAAGGATTGTTAAATCGCTATTACTTTTCAATATTTCAATTTTACCACCTTGCTCAAAAAAAAAATCTCATAAGCAGCCAGTGAGAACCTTGAAACAATTCCTTCGCCATAACGGGGATGCTCCACAGGAGTCCCTATCTTTACACTTGTTGAATCCATTGTTTTTTTTGTTTAAATTATGACTTTAAATTTGGCACGATTTTTATGCCTTAAAATACCAAAGATTCACTTAAACTTAATATTATGAAAACACTTTTTATCGCCTTGATTGCATTTCCTTTATTAATCAGCTGCAAATCAACTCAAAATACAAGCAACAATTCATCAAACGAACAAATGCGTACACAAAAAGCTTCAGAAGTATTTATTGAAACCAATAAATGGGAGCTGACCCGTTTTAATGAGCAATCACCAGCGGAAGCTGGTTTTGCAGATCGCACACCCAACCTGGTCATCAATATGCAAGAAAGCAAGATTGGGGGTTTCAGCGGCTGCAATTCGTTTGGTGGGAAAGTCGCGATTGAAGAAAACAAAATTACCTTTAATCAGGTATTCTCAACTAAAATGTTTTGCGAAGGCATTCCTGAGCCAGAGTTTTTTAAGTTATTAAACAACACGTTAACTTACAGTATCGCAAATAATACTTTAACATTTAAAAAAGACAGCAAGGTGGTAATGGAGTTCAAATTAGTTAGCGAATAAGCAATTTAAACTGTACTAAACGCAAAAAGCCCCATCGATTAAATGGCGCTTTTCTTATATAATAAACATCAATCTACTTCTTCTGAGCAACCCCAAACAGGTCATAGTCCTCTGAGTCGGTTATATCCACTTGATAAAACTCACCAATAGTCAATTCATCATTCGTTTCTTTGGGAAGCAATACTTCCTGATCAACTTCAGGTGAATCAAATTCCGTACGGCCAATGAAATAATCACCTTCTTCACGATCTACAATGACCTTCATATTCTGACCTACTTTTTCCTGATTGATCTCTTTACTGATTCCATTTTGAATCTCCATGATATGATCAGCACGCTCCTGCTTCACTTCAAATGGGATATCATCCTGGTATTTTTTAAAGGCATAGGTATCATCCTCATGGGAATAAGGAAATACACCTAAACGCTCAAAACGGGCATCCTTAACAAACTGCACCATCTCTTGAAAATCGGCTTCAGTCTCTCCCGGGTGTCCGGTGATAAACGTGGTTCGCAGATGAATACCCGGTACCTGTTGACGCATTTCTTCAATCAAACGGTAGGTTTGACTTTTACGCACGTTTCGGCGCATCAATTCCAACATATTATCACTCACATGCTGCAAAGCAATATCCAGGTAATTACACACTTTTGGATTTTCCTGCATCACCTTCAGTACGTCCATAGGGAAACCGGCCGGATAAGCATAATGCAGACGAATCCATTCAATACCATCGATTTTTGCCAGCTCTTCGGTCAGCTGAGGTAGTTTATAATCTTTATACAGATCGTATCCATAAAAAGAAAGATCCTGTGCGATCACTTGCAGCTCCTTAACTCCTCCATCTCTCAAGTGCTTGGCTTCATCCAGCAGATCATCCATAGAACGACTCTTATGCTTACCGGTAATCAACGGGATGGCACAATAACTACACGTTCGGTTACAACCTTCAGATATCTTTAAATAGGCATAGTGGTTAGGCGTTGTCAGGGAACGCTCGTTCATCAAGTCACGTCGGTAAGTGGCCCCAACTTCAGAGATCAGATTTTTCCAATCAAACTTTCCATAAAATTTATCCACTTCAGGTATCTCTTGTCCCAACTGCTCCAGATAACGCTCCGACAAACATCCCATAACATAGAGTTGTTTGATATCGCCACGCTTCTTAGCTTCGGCAAAAGATAAAATGGTATCAATGGATTCTTCTTTGGCATCTCCAATGAATCCACAGGTATTAATAATCGCTACTTCACCATCAGGTTGTTCAGCATCGTGAGCTACCTGAATACCATTGGCTTCAAATTGACGAATCAAAAACTCCGTATCCACCAGGTTTTTTGAACATCCCAAAGTAACTACATCAACTTTCTTACCTTTCTTCACTGTCATACTTCTAATTTAAGTACTTTATTGTTTAATTAAGATCCCAAAAAAGCTGTTTCGAAAAAAACAGCTTTATCTATTACTTGAATAAAGAATCTACAAATTCCACTCTATTAAACAACTGGAGATCTTCTATCCCTTCTCCTATTCCAATGTATTTCACTGGAATACTAAATTGATCGGACACACCAATGACCACTCCTCCTTTAGCTGTACCATCTAATTTGGTAATAGCCAACGCCGATACTTCCGTTGCTTTGGTAAATTGCTTGGCTTGCTCAAACGCATTTTGCCCCGTCGAACCATCCAATACCAACAACACTTCATGAGGCGCATCTGGTACCACCTTCTGCATAACACGTTTGATTTTGGATAACTCGTTCATCAAGTTAACCTTGTTATGCAAACGCCCGGCTGTATCAATAATAACCACATCAGCGCCTTGAGTTTTAGCTGCCGAAAGTGAATCAAAAGCCACAGAGGCAGGATCTGAGCCCATCTTCTGTTTTACAATGGGTACATCCACCCGTTCGGCCCAAACCACCAATTGATCAATGGCCGCCGCCCGAAATGTATCTGCTGCACCCAACACTACTTTTTTACCGGCTTGCTTAAATTTATTCGCCAGCTTACCGATAGTTGTCGTTTTACCCACACCATTCACACCAACCACCATAATCACATAAGGATTATCGGATGGTGGCAAATCAAATTCATTAACACCGTTAACTTCGTTTTCCGATAACAAATCAGCAATCTCTTCCCGCAATATCGAATTGAGTTCCGAAGTACTCATAAATTTATCACGCGAGACGCGTTCTTCTATCCGTTCGATGATTTTAAGTGTAGTATCAACGCCCACATCTGAAGTGATTAAAATCTCCTCCAAATCATCCAAAACCGAATCATCAACTTTGGTCTTACCAACAACGGCACGTGTCAGCTTTTTAAGAACACTCTCCTTGGTCTTAGCCAATCCTTTGTCAAGACTTTCCTTTTTTGACTTAGTGAAGCTACCGAATAAACCCATGCATTAACAATTTAAAAAGCCAAAATAAACGAAAAAAAGGGAAACTATCTCCCTATCGATTAACTAAAATACAAAAAAGCTCCCTCAACAAGGAAGCTTTCTTGAAAACTGGTTGTAATAACCATTATTTTTTGAAAAACTCTTTGGTCATTTCATTTGCTACAATCTCTTCACGAAAAGTGTAAGCACCTGACTTTGGAGATTTTACCATTTTAATCACTTTAGTGTGACCTTTTCCTTCACCTTTTTGCAATGATGCAACTGACTTCTTTGCCATGGTCTATCCGATTTATTTGATTTCGCGATGTACAGTTACACGCTTCAATATAGGATTATACTTCTTAATTTCCATACGATCAGGAGTATTCTTCCTGTTTTTTACGGTGATATACCGGCTTGTTCCCGGCACTCCGCTTTCTTTGTGCTCAGTACACTCCAGGATTACCTGTACGCGGTTACCTTTTCCTTTTTTAGCCATTTCTTACTCCCTTATTAGTAGTTAGCAATAAAACCTTTTTCTTTTGCACCTTTCAAAGCTGCACTTAAGCCCACTTTGTTGATCATTCTTAAACCAGCGGCAGAAACTCTTAGGCTAACCCAACGGTCTTCTTCTGGCATATAGAACTTCTTCTTAAAAAGATTCACATCGAATCTTCTTTTAGTTCTTCTTTTCGAGTGAGAAACATTATTTCCCACCATGAACTTTTTACCGGTTATTTCACATACTCTTGACATCGCTCAACAGTTTTTTTTCGGATACATTTTTCAAACAGAGCGCAAAATACAGCATTTTTATCGAAAAATGCAAATTGTAGCACTATAAATATTTCACTTTTTTAAAATATTTTTCATCTAACACACTAGAATAATCGTATTTACAGCCAACTAACTAGGAATATTTAATCAAAAAAACAAAGCGTCGACCCCACATTTTCAAAAGCCTTAAAACCGTTCCGTTTAATTCACCAAACCCTCTCTATCAGCAATATAAGCTCCAAATCTAACAAATGATAAATATTAAGGTCGCAGTGTTTTCCGAAGTGAAAAAGGTCACTTTTCACATCATGAGATCCAGCCACAGCTATTCACACTGTTCCAACAGGTTTTTCGGTGTTTTCACCACCCGGTCTTGCATGGCAAGTCGAATAAAATCTGCGATGACTCTCGAAACTACTTCTGAAAGAAATTCCGATAAGGATCAGATGTTTTTATGAAGAAGGGGAAATTTTGGTGGGAAGAAATGACAATTTCATGAATTTAGGGGGTAAAAAACGAAAACCTTTAAAAACAAGGCCTTACAAAAAGGGCAATAAAAACCAATTGTGCAAAAACTTTAATCCAAGTTTAAATGAGGTTTAATTATTGAGCATATAATTTAAAGCATTAATTTACTTATTCAAGTTTTGATCGAGTTGTATTACGTGGTTTTTTAACAAATATGTTTGTCGAAGGCAGCGTCATTTTATTATTGCGTAATTTAAGAATTAAGAAGCAAAGTAATGGCGTTTTAAAAACCTTAATCGATCAACTTAATTCTCATATAAAAAAGGCTGCTAGCCGCTTAGAGATTTCCATTCATTGGTGGGGCAGTAGTGAGA
>JAEINY010000330.1 GCA_016342595.1 Marinilabiliaceae bacterium | reverse complement strand
TTAAGAGCCGTTTGTTTTTTGCGCTGTGAATCAATGCAGGCATTAAATACCGATTTGAACAGATAACTTTTCAACGATCCTTTTAAGCCCGAGAGTTTATCATTGCTCCACAACTTAATAAAGAGCTCCTGAGCAACCTCCTCAGCCTCATCCCGATCACCCAGTATCTTAGTAGCAAACAGCACACAACGCGGGTAGTAGATATTGAAAATATCATCAAAACCCGGTTGGGGCATATTCGATAGATCAAGCGTATATTTAGATTGTTGCGCCATATGTATACTAAAACCAAGATATCAGTTTTATCTTGAAATGCATGAAAATAAAAGTAATTAAAGGGTATAAAGTTGTATTACCGGTTTTCTCCAGCCATCTAATCCGGCCAATCAGATGCTTCGCCAATGAGTTGCAGGTACCCGTTAATCACCTCCTCCATGCTATCACCCAAAATAAAATAATAATCCAGGCAAGGTGCTTTCTCTGATATAAAATAGGTTCCCTCCACAGGATTATTCCCCACGCGGGTAAAACAATAATTATCCCAAAAAATACCATAGTTGGCGCTGGAAACAACAAAGGGATTAATTCCTTTATCGCCATCCACAGCAGTTGCATACTCTGCATTGCGAAGGTTTACCATACGTCTCTGAGAAAGCTCCATACTGAACAAGTGCTGAGCCGTATCCACCCTAAAGTAGTTGGCCACACGATATCCTTGTTCACCATCTTGTTGAGTCAGTTTCAAATCTTTGGGTAGCAACTCTTTTTCTTTGATTAATACCACTTCCTGCTCATCCCGAAACTGGATGGCACCAGTACTTCTGTCGATGACGAGTGATCCAAAACAATTTCGTAGCAGATAATGCTTCCCTTGTTCTTCAACGCTAAAATGATTCTGCTGAGGAGATAGCAACACTACTAAACTTTGAATATTAAGGGCTTTTTCACCTGGTGCAAATTGAATACGAATGATCTTATCGGTATAGGGGGTTACTTTTAAAATTCCTTCCGCCAGAGATAAACGAACTACTTTGGAAAGACCAGCATTACTGGCAGAAACTAAAAAAGCCAGAATAACCATTAAGCCAACACGCATCTTCATTCTTTTCAATTTTTACGATTCAGGATATGAGATGGGCAGGGGATCCGCAACTCAACAAAGTACAAATAAAGCCAGCTTCATTAAAAGATGATTAAAATGCGATTAATGCCAACAAGAAACCCATGTAATGTTTTTAACTGATTGATCTGATGCCTATCTAACACACACATCGCCATTCAAGTAAAAATAACTATATGGGACTAAGGTCCATTAGGCGCAAGTAGTTCAACAACATCAGGCTGAAGCCTGCTGTTATACCATTTTAACCACGAATGTGGACATATTGATTTTGGTATAATGCCGATGTAATGATGAATGGCATTATCAAATGAAATGCAGATAAGGCCAGCTTCATTATACAATCGGTATTAGTAACCAACCTGACACAACCGGGTTTTAGCCCGTATTTGTGGTATCGATGACTCCGAACTCAATTAAAAAGCTATGACATCATTAGAGACTGGTTGGTTCAACCAAAAAAAAGGGTTGAACAATACACATTTAAGGTTCATCCGGGAAATGCGTAGGTTTTATTATACTAATGTATTAATAAAATTCCAGTTCTATTACTATTCAACCCCATTCGGGGTTGTGCTTCTACTATTTCATAATCCACGGGTTTCACCCGTGGATATTCAAATTCAATCCTTCCAGGATTACCCTTTTATAACCACAAAGTGGATAGCTATCATACTAATGTTAATAACCCTTTGTGAACTGCCTTATACTTTTTGCCTCATCGTGCTCTGTGTAACTTTTCCATGCAAAACAACCTAACCCGGATAACTATCAGGCCACAAAGATTGTTTCGCTTCGCTCAACTATAGCCTTATTTAATCAATATATTAAAATCGATGGGATACACTTCATTATAGGTCTCCTGATACTGAGAAGTGAATCGCTGATACGCTTCCCAGGCACTACCATGTTTCCCACGCTGATGAAATATCTGACAATAATATTTCAGGGCCGTGTCATTCAACTGATCAAATATAAAGATCGTCTCGGCCAGGGTTATTTGTAATTCCTGATGTGCCCTCAGATCCTCATGCTGAATCAGATGCTCTAAAACCTCAATCACCACAGAAGTTTCTTGCTCAATAAAAATAGAAAGCCATTCTTTGGTGATACAGGGCAAGAACCGCCCCCGTTGAATAAGTGGCAGCAGTTTATGTGCTGTTTGATGGGGATGAGACTGCGCCGTTCGACTATCAATGATTTCTTTTACCAAATGAAAATCGACAAATAAAGTATCCACATAACGAAGACACCACTTAGCCTGGGTATACTCCAGTGAAATACCATCCATCTCAGCGAGAACGGCCCGAAGCCGGCCCACATTAACCCCTCTGTTATTCTTCGCCCTCACCTCATCTTTATCCGGCCAAATCTGTTGATGAATGCCGTTTGAAGAAATCCCGTTCTTCCCTTTAACAGAGTGCATAAAGACCAGCAGAAACAACTCTTTCACTGTTGGACTAAACCGGTTGGTGATATCCTGACCATTTCGATCCAGCACTTGAAATCCACCAAACAGATTAATCCGGTTCCGATTCGGATAATGGATTTCTTCAATTGCCATTGGCTGTTGGGAAGCATCCGGGACTAACGGCTCCGTTTGGTGCCCCTCTCTTTTTCTGAAAACGACCACCAGAACAATCAGAAGCGAGGCTCCCATCGCTATAAACACGATCCATACTATTTTTCCGGATGTACCGGGTTGCTCTCCGGCCTGCACCAATTCAACCGGTGGAAACAGTAAGGTGTATAACCCAATGGAGGCTTCTCCATCTCTATCATTATGAAGGGTAAAAGCCAAAAGTTGATTACCGCCTTCCCAATAAAACAGATCGGCATACGAATCTACATCTTTGAAATAATAGGGTATGGAATCACCAATGAAAGTGAGTTTTGGTTGATTTAAATCCCCTTTAAGCAAACGTAGCGATGTATGATAATCCTGTTGATCAAACACCAGGGTATAAAAACAATCCTCTGCAGACTGCACCACCAATGAATTAACCGGTGTAAATGATTGCTTCATTTCTGTCGCAGGAATTTCCCACCGGCGTTCAATAGATGCCATTGAAAAGTCGAGTCGGTAAAGATCATAAGCGTGTTGCTGCCCTAAAAGCTGGTTCCCATCTTCATTACCCAAACCTCCAAACAGATAATACACATTCGCATCATCAGCACTTTTGCCTAAGCCCGCCAAATAACGTGGTGAAAGCGTATCGCCCGTAAACTGCAACGCTTCCCATTTTTCATTTTCGGCATGAAAGGATTGAATCCGATTGGTATACTTGAAATATCCATAACCGGCGATAGTCGTCAACCGCCCGGTAACCGGATGAATTAGCTTATTGTGGTGATGAAAAGCTGTTGGTATATCCGATGCCTGGTGAACCGAGTCCCATTGACTGGTGCCCGGGTTGAAGCGCCTTACAAAGGGATCCATGTGATTATATACAAAAATCTCATCGCCGGAACATAACACATTTTGAGTATGATCACTTCCGATGGGAGCCGCCTCTTTGAAGATCTTCTTCTCCATTTTACCGGTGACCAAATCATATGCATAAAAGTAATCGGTGTACAGGAAACAGACTTTTTGGTATTCACCGCAAAAAGCGACCTGAGGTCCGGCCTCCAATTTAAACTGCTTTATTGCTTGCCACTTTTTGTGATAATTCATCACCCATTCCGGATTATAAACCAATGCTTTCTTTCCCTGAACACTATCTTCAGTAATCTCACCCGCCGCTTCCCGAAGCGACCACTTATACTTTACAACATTCTGTTCATCACTAATCGACAGATCTTTTAAGGAGAAATAGGGCGATTCAGGTATTCGTTGCGATGCTTGTTGATCCACACCAAACACCAATGAAAAGGAGGATTGTACGGGCAACTGAAAAGTCGCAGAATACTTTTGTAATGAATCACACGAAAAATGAAGCATACTGGATCGGGCATCCAAGGTGATGCGCAAATGGTGCCAGTGGTTATAATGATTTTTCATCACCCCGGGCATGGGAGCCGTCAAACCAATGGGCTGCCCATCGAGGGTAAATACCCATTCACGACCTGCATCAAACATATTGCAATTAAAGGCCAGCGTTTTACCGGTCGTCCTTTCTTTTAGTTGAAAGATGGTGCCAAAATGAATGGGATTAGTTCGAAAAGACAGGTCAAATGCAATGGTAAAACCACCATCATATTGTATTTCCCCCTCCTGTGTCAAGTCTAATCCTGTTCGGGATTCAACACCCACCTCGGTGGATTTAAACCGAAGTCCATAGCCTTGTGCTTTGACATGAAAAGCCAGACAAAAAAGAATACTAAAGATGAAAAACTGATTCCGCATAGGGTTATGACTTATTTAGCCTGCTAAAAATAGATATTAAGGTTGAAACTAAAAACATCTCACCCAAATAGAAATCAGTTAAGGCCTCATAAAATACAATTAACCCTTATCATAGCATAGCACAAAAATATTATTAAAATGCTTTATCAATCATTTTGTTATACAATTGGTATCATTTGCGGTTACAAAAGATATCAACCACCAAGACGCAGAGTCGCTAAGAAAAGGAAAAAGGCTTTTCCTGTTTGTTTAATGAGAAGTGTATTGTTTTTGTAAATCCTCTGTGCCTTTTTTTTACTATTCAATCTGGTGTCCTTTGTGTAAAAGAATAGGTTAAAGAAGTTTTGCATATTCCGGCGCATGGAGCCGACTGCGGTTATCGTCTCATTGGTTGCGCCGGTTTTTACGTGCCATCCTATTATCATAGGGCTCCGCTTCGCTGCACCCTATGCTATTACCGTGTCGCTCTTTCAGAGCTAAAAAAAAGACTCTGTGTAACTTTTCCATGCAAAACAACCTAGTGCCACAAATTGCAAGTTTAAGTATTTATTAATGGTGCCACCTACTGATATATTAAACACCTAATTACAATATATCAACTGCTTCGCAGTTTTCTTTAATGGAACCGCGAATTTAACGAATTACACGAATTCGTTTTCCGCCGGAAAACGTTAATTACCAGAAATTTTAATAATTCGTTTAATTAGCGTAATTCGCGGTTTAAAGAAAAAATTTATTTGATTGGAAGCAAGGTAAAATAATTACTTGAATTTAGAATTTGAAGCACTAGCCCGGATAACTATCAGGCCACAAAGATTGTTGCACTTCGCTCAACTGAAGTATACATCATTCAATTATAAAATAGTAATTTGTGAACTAGCTACTAGTGTCGCAAACACTAAATTACAGTATTTATTTTCCATGATTATTCCTTTTCATATAAGTGCTCTCCCGGTGACCCGGGATTACTTTTTGTCTACAGTCACAAAAAGTAAA
>JAEINY010000329.1 GCA_016342595.1 Marinilabiliaceae bacterium | reverse complement strand
GTTTTGCATGCAATTGTTAAAATTAATGCATCTCAATCATTGAACAAAAGCAGTCTTTTTCCTTTGTATTTTTAGTAGTTTCGCACAATAAACTAAAATATTGGCTCGACTAGTATGACACCCAAATGGGTGAAGCTGTTAGTCATTTAGCAAACTGTAAGGAGTTATGAAAAATATATTACTGCAAATTACACAAAATGGCATGGGAACAGGCGATGAAGCCTTAGGACTGCAACTTGTTACCAACTACCTGAAGCTGATTAATGAAGAGATGGAGTTGCCAAAGTTTATAGCGTTTTACAATGGTGGTGTCAAACTCATTTGCACCGGCTCTCCGGTTATTGAAATAATTAAAACAATCGAGCAGAAAGGTGTTAAACTGATTGCCTGTAAGAGCTGTTTAAATCATTATAACTTAATGGATAAATTGGAAGTCGGAATGGCCGGTACAATGATTGATATAATGGAACTTCAAAGGATAGCCGATAAGGTGATAAACTTGTAAAGTCTGTTTATTAACAATACATCCGGGATTGGTAGAGCACTTCATTTAGGAATTATGACGGCATAACCGGATTGTATTTGTGTGTATTGTTCCACGGAGAGCGCAAAGTTCAGGAAAAGGAAGCGGTCACAGAGCCTTTAGAATTTAGGAACTGTAAAGAAATTACTTTTACTATTCATTGGGGGATATCGTGTAGTTCCATTGGCAATGGCATCAAATTAGTAATTGAAAAAAATAAAGAACAGGCTGAAAGCCTGAGACATCGAAACTTGGGGCATCGCCCCAAGTATATAGCAATGCAGAACGTATCAGACTGAAGGTCTGAGACAAACAACAAATAAATCGTATTGTCTCACCCATTCAGGGTGATGGCTCCTCCACTTAAATTATACCTGGGGCGTTGCCCCAAGCTGTGTTGTTAAAGGCCTTCAGCCTTACCGAAATTAAGATCCATTCTCAACGAAACTCTTTTCTATAATTAAAAGTTATTTCTATCCGCTCCCTTAATGAAGAAAATTAGCAATACTTTGCTAATGAAAATACTCTGTGCCCTTATTGTTCTTCTCCGAAACTCGGTGTAACAATTTGATGAATTATCAAAAAAATCAAAACTCGTTTTACAGAGTTTTTTAAAAGCTCTGAAAGAGCGACATCGTAATAGCATAGGGTGCAGAGAAGCGGAGCCCTATGATAATAGGATGGCACGTAAAAACCGGGGCAATCAATGAGACGATAACCGCAGTTGGCTCCCTGCGCCGGAATATGCAAAACTTCATTTAACAAACAGGAAAAACCTTTTCCCTTTTCTTGGCGACTCTGCGTCTTGGCGGTTGAAAGATCTCCTGTCACCGCATAAGACCCTCCAGACCAATAATACCGTTTTAACCACAGCCTGCCCCGTTTTTTTTCGGGGAGTGTGGACTTATTGATTTTGGTATAATGCCGATAGCTTGTGCCGTATGAATTCGGTATAAAACCACCATTCTTTAAGTCCTTTATCCCATTCATCATGCCTGATACCCTTGAGTGTGTTGCCCCAATGTCCTGTGCATTTTTAACTTTGACCGTGGTAAAACAAAACTTTGACCGTGGTGAAAATGATTTTTGACCGTGGTGAAAGTTTCAAACTCACCTTTGGTTCAGTCATGCTGCTGCTGTTATCTGCTCATAAATCAAGTAGTGTTCAAACATGTTGCTGCTGTCGTCGGCTCATAAACCAAGTGATCCTCCATTCAAGCCAATAGTGCAGCGGATGATAAGTTTTTTTGTTTTTCCAATCGCCGGCTGGAGCAGGTGCTTTGCCCAGGCAAAAGTCGTCAAGGGGATGGGCGTAAAAGAGGGGGGATGAGTTATGCCGATTGTTTAATTTCGCTTTACTTCAATCGCAAAATGTGTACAATCGGTATTATATCAATTTGGTATTACTTGTTTGCATCATAGATCGTTGTGGACCACAAAGTTTTGTAATCCCTCGGATTTTTACCAATAATGCTTTTAAAAGTACGGTTGAAGTTTGAGATATTATTGAAGCCACATTCAAAGGCGATTTCAGATATGTTTTTATCGGTTGAAGTGAGTAGTTTACACGATTGTGCCACTCTAAATTCATTGATGTAGTTAACCAGGGTTTTGCCCGTTTTTCGTTTGAAATAATTACAAAAGGCCGATGGAGACATATTAAATTGGGCACTTATTTCATCCAGTTTTAGTTTGCGATCATAATTATCAGATATGAATTTGAGGGTATCGGTAATTCGGTAAAGCGATTCATCCTCTCCTTTGTTAAAACCAATGGAAGCCAGCAAACGATAATCTTTTATATTGGCAAGCCGGTTTAGGAGTTGAATAAATGCCATGATTCGTTCGAAGCCCGTTGATTCGATAAGTTTAAGGATGGCAGATTTGTTTTGGGCAACAGCTGATTTTCCAAACGCTATTCCACGCCTGGCATTCTTCAGCATAGCCTGAATGGGTGAAAATTCAGGATATTGAAAAACCTCTGAAAAAAAATCTTTGCCAAATTGAATGATCACTGCTTTAGCCTGGTGAGTCGGCAGGTTTTTGTAAAAGATTTCATCGTTTTGCCAACAATGGGGTAGTTTATTACCCACTAAAAATAAATCACCTTCCTGAAATTGATCTACCGAGTCACCAATGTATCTGGTTCCGTAGCTCTTGTATATATAAATCAATTCATACTCATCGTGACAATGAAGGGGAAAGGTGAGGTTTTGGTATTGATTCCATCTTACAACCAGTGAAGACTGTGGTGTAAAGGATATTTTCTCAAAGATTAAAGACATAGCCAAAATTAAAAATGTGAAAATACTACAATAATCTCATAATATTCTACCAGACTATGTTTTTGGGCAAAATTATTTTTTTTGTAGTATTGTGTTGGAATAAGTAACATAAAAATTAATCCCATGGAATATGAAAACCTGCAGTGGCAAAAGATCAAATCAGGTGATATTTCTGTATTGGAGATTTTCTACAAAACATACTTTGATGATTTCTATTTTTATGGCTTGAAAATTATACCCATCCCGGATTTAGTAAAAGATGCGATTCAAGATGTCGTTATTGCTATCTGGGAAAAAAGAGCCACCTTGGGCAACATCCAAAATTTAAAGGCCTACTTTTTTACGGTTTTGCGCCGAACACTCATTCAGACAATTGAATGTGACCGAAAAACGACCTCTCAGCATCATTTTGATAATGATTTGTTTTCTTTTTCTGCTGAAGATTTTATCATTGATGAAGAAAATGCCGCAGAGATAAAACAGAAACTAAAATATTGTTTAGCTGAATTATCTCCACGACAACGGGAGGTTATTATACTTCGATTTTATCATACGATGGAGTTTTCAGAAATGGCTGAAGTCTTACAAATGAATGTCCAATCGGTTAGAAATCTATTATTTAGAGCTATTGGGAAAATTCGTGATCACATTGAAGCTACTACAACGGATACCATTAAAGTACATCAGGAGGTCTTAAATCCTAAAAAAAGTTAAAAAAAGTTTCAATTAGGTGAGTATAAAGTGACATTTTTCCCTCTATGAAGAAAAAAGGGAAAATATGGCCCCATTGAATAAAGTACTATTTGAAGAGTTATTAGCAGATGAAAGCTTTGTGGCCTGGGCTTCAGGGAAAAGTGATCAACATTTGTTTAAGTGGATGCAATGGAAAAATGAACATCCGGCAGATGCTTACACATTTGATGAAGCCCGCCGCATGGTGCGCTTATTACGGATGGAAGGGACTCCTGTACCACCAAAAGAGGTGGATTACTTATGGCAGAAAACCGAACGAATCCTTAGGAATAAGACCCGGTTAAATGTATGGCCTCATATTATTAAACGAATAAGTGCAGTGGCTGCCGTACTGATTCTTCCGCTTATTATGGCCACTGTTTGGCTCTTAATATCCAATTATAAAATATCAGAAGAACTAACTGCAAGTGAAAATTCTGATAGAGTTATTAATACAATTTTTAACACGCAAGGAGCACCTGTTTTCATTGATTTACCCGATGGTTCAAAAGTATGGTTAAATGCCAATTCTAAATTGACTTACCCCGAGGTGTTTGAGGATCAATCGCGTGAAGTAACCTTGGTTGGAGAAGGATACTTTAAGATTGAAAAAGGTCGGATTCCTTTTCTGGTGAAAAATTCAGGACCGGATGTTAAAGTATATGGTACAGAGTTTAATGTGAATGCTTTTAATTATTCAGAGCATACCAAAGTAAGCCTGGTGAGCGGAAAGGTATCGCTGTTGGTAGATGGAAATGAAAATGTTTTGAAACCCGGATACATTGCTTCTTTTAATAAAAGCAATGGAATGCTAAATATTACAAAAGGGGGCATTGATCAGGAAATCTGTTGGAGAGAAGGGAAACATATCCTAAAGGATGTGACATTGAGGGAATTGCTCGTTAAAATGAAATCCAAATACAATGTGAATTTTGAATTGAAGGATCAACAACTTGGTGATTATAAATACAACATTACACTAAGGGATGAGTCATTGGAACAAATACTGGATTTATTATCGCTTACAGCACCCATCAAAACACATTATACTAAACCCAGCCTCACTAAAGATGGAACCTATTTAAAGGGGAAGGTGAAAATAGAAAGAGATAAATCACGATCAATTAGATAATTGCCTATGAATGAACTGTAAAAAAAGCAGTTAGTGCGCCAACACTAACTGCCAAAAAAACATTTTTTTTAATTCTTAATCAATTCAAATGTATGAAAAATTTTAAATCAGGAAGAGTATCAAATTCGATATTTTTCCGAAAGCTATTTATGGTTATGAAATTAACTGTGTTCCTAAGTTTTGTGGTAGTATTTCAGTTATATGCCAGTGTCAGTTTTGCACAGAACGATAAGATTTCCATCAACGGAAATCAGGTGGCCTTGCAAAACATACTGGATCAGATTGAGAAACAGAGTGAATTCTCTTTTCTCTATAATCGGGATGTGGTGAATCTTAACAGACGGATCAATGTTAGTTTGGATGATTTGAGCATTGAAGAGGTGCTTTCAAAAGTTTTGGAAGGAACAAATGTAAATTATCGGATTATTGATAAGCAAATTGTGTTGACACCAAATTTTACAGCGCATAATCATGCCTCCCAGCAGGATAAAATCATTGTAAGAGGTGTTGTTACCGACAATACAGGAGAGCCACTGCCGGGAGTCAATGTATTTGAAAAGGAAAATCCTACCAATGGGGTGATTACTGGTATTGATGGTTCGTACACCATTGAAATGAAAGACCCCGATGTTGTGCTGGTCTTTTCGTTCATTGGTTTTGATGTCACGCAGATTAATGTTGCTGGTAAAGAAAAGATAAATATTACACTTATCGAAGAAGTGACCGGTCTTGATGAGGTGGTCGTTACCGCATTGGGTATTTCACGGGAAAAAAAATCACTTGGTTATTCGGTTCAGGATGTGGAGGGAGAAGAGATTGTCGAATCAAAAGAACTGGATGTTGTGAATTCGTTGGCCGGTAAAATATC
>JAEINY010000328.1 GCA_016342595.1 Marinilabiliaceae bacterium | reverse complement strand
GACACAAAGAAGCGCAGAATCATTACCGGATTACATTATTTTATTCATATTTCTATTTAACAGCCCCATGGACGACCTGGAACTCATCATGGAAGCCCCGGAACTCATCATGGAAGCCCCGGAACTCGTCATGAAAGCCTCGGAACTCGTCATGAAGGGTTCGGAACTCGTCATGAAGGGTTCGGAACTCGTCATGAACCACTTGGAACTCATCTTAACTCCTGCTAATGTCATTATGAAAGGCTCGGAAGCTCTCATGACAGACCGTGATGGTGTCATGATTGCCTGTGTGGCCGTCATGGAAGACAGTGTGACCGTCATGAACGACTGTGATGTCAAAATGATAGATTCGGAAACGATCTTGACTGTCTTGGCGATGGAATGGATGGTGTGTGTGATTGGATTATTGAAGGGTGGCACACGTTAAGTTATGGATAATCCAAGTTAGTTGGCTGGCAGAGTATTCTTAAATTAACATCTAATAACCTCAAATAATCAGCGGGTGACTAAGGAATGACTTTCTTAGTCACCCGCTGAATAATACAGCAGGCTGAATTGGCCTTCCAGTTATTCGGGCAGGGATTGCAGCGGATACCCCGCAGCGATTGGTGATAATCAGGTTATATGCATTTTTCTGGCGAGGAGTAGGAGCGGAAAGCCCGGCGCTGAGCCTGGGGCGAAGGGGGACGCCAAATGGGGAAGGATTGCCGGTTTGTGTAAAAAAAAAGCGCCTCTGCTAATGCAAAGACGCTTGAAATATTCTGTATTAATAACTAGTCGATGAAGAATTTTAAGATAAATAGTAAGGCTAGTAACACACCTACTATTGAAATATCTTTAAATTTACCGGTCATAATTTTCAAAATTACATAGGATAGCATACCAAATACAATACCTTCGGCAATTGAGAAGGTAAAAGGCATCATTACAATAGTCAGGAATGCCGGGATGGCTTCGGTATAATCGTCTAAATCAATTTTTGTAATTGGCGTAAACATCATGACACCTACCAATATTAATATGGCAGCAGTGGCAGCTGAAGGAATCATTAAGAATATTGGCGAGAAAAACAGTGCCAATAAGAATAGGATTCCGGTAGTAGCCGCTGTCAGGCCGGTTCTTCCGCCTTCACTAACACCAGCCGCACTTTCCACATAAGTGGTAACGGTTGACGTTCCCAAAACAGCTCCTAAGGTTGTTCCGATGGAATCGGCAAACAGGGCCTGCTTAACGCGTGGAATTCGGCCATCCTTGTCCAACATATTCGCTTTTGATGTTACACCGATTAGCGTTCCTACTGTGTCGAACAGATCCACAAATAAGAATGTCAATAGAACTAAAGCCATGTCCATGGTTAAGATCTCCGTCCATTCGAATTTTGCAAAGATAGGGGATAGCGAAGGTGGTGTTAAATCAAATGATGTTGGCATTTGTGTGACACCAAAGGGAATACCTACGACTGTACCCACAAATATCCCGATGAGTAATGCGCCTTTTACTTTACGTGCGAGAAGGGCACCGGTAATTAATAGAGTAATCAGTGCGACGATCGGTGATGCATTTGTGGAGATGTCGATAATACTACCCAAGTGTACTAAAGTAGCGTCATGTCCGATTACAATACCTGCATTCTTGAATCCGATGAGTGCAATGAACAAACCAATACCTACTGAAATGGCATGTTTAATATTGATTGGAATGGCTTTGATGATTAACTCCCGGACGTTGAAAGCAGTCAGCAGGACAAAAATAATACCTTCCAGAAAAACGGCAGTCAGCGCAAATTGCCAGGTGTGTCCCATACCAATACAAACGGTAAAGGCAAAAAAAGCATTTAATCCCATTCCTGGGGCTAAGGCAAATGGTAACTTAGCCAGCAATGCCATTACCAGCGTGGCAATGGCAGCAGAAAGTGCCGTAGCTGTAAAAACAGCACCCTGGTCCATTCCGGTGGCGGCTAATATACCTGGATTCACGGCCAAAATATAAGCCATGGTCATAAAGGTGGTAATACCGGCAATGATCTCGGTACGGATATCTGTCTTGTTCTCTTTTAGTTTGAAAAACTTTTCTAACATCTTTTGTTTATTTAATGTTTATCAATTTCATGAGTTAGAAAGTCCACTTGGCAGCAAGGGTTGGATTAACCATGAAGCCTTCGTTTCCACCGAAGTTGTTACTCATTTCAATTTCGCCACCAATGGAGAAGTTTTTACATGTGTTGTACCAAATTTGTGGTTCAGCAAGAAAAACATAATCAGTTTCAATAATGTCAGGGATTCCTCCATCGTTTAATTCTTTGAAGACGTTGTCTTCTCTCCATACATCAGCAAAACCTGTTAGGGAGAGTTTTCTGTTAAAGAAATGTAAGCCCCAAACTGCTGTTATTTGAAAAGAAGCGTCGTGTTTGTCTTTAATGTATTTGTAGTTGGCCTGAAGGGTAAATACTTTTGAAAAGTCTTCGTTGTTCCAGGTGTATTGACCACCGGCTAACCATGCATTATTGATTGGAAAGCCAGTAACATTACCGCTGTTAAATTCAACACGAGGTTCAAATTTTTGCGTTTCGTTCCATTTAAAGCTACGGGCAATTTCCCAATAGGCTAATGATACACCATTGTCAACATCCCTGGCATCACTACTATAGTCTAAATCTACAAAAAAGAAAGTGCTACCATATTTGTCAGGTTTAAACATTTCTAAAGTGGTAGTTACCATTTTACGGTCTTCACCAAAATCATAGTGTAATTGTACATTTTGTGCCTTTAAAGCACTACCCAAAGCAAAACATGCAACAAGTGCAATGACGATACGTCTCATTGTTAAAATATTTAGTTGTTTATTAGAATGTTATCAATTGTGGCTGCAAAAATAAGGAAATAACTTAAGGGGTTAATGATGAAGGTTTACTTTTTTTTGACTAATAGCGGGTGGTGAAGGATAAAGGCGGATAACTTCTAACATTTTGATTGGGCTATTTTCATGGGAATATGAATGGTTATTTACCTCGCCAAATGGAGGTGTATTGTGATGTGTTTGTTCAAGTATGGAACTATCCCAATATCATTTAAATGGAAAGATGTTTTGTTTGCTTTTGTTTAAGCCAAAATCTATATTTGTAGACTTTTTAAAATATAGGTTAAAAATATAGTGATCGATGAGCGCGAAATTTCCGGAGTATAAAGGATTGAATTTAGCACAGGTTAATAAAGATGTATTGAAAACCTGGGAAGAGAATCAGGCGTTTGAAAAAAGTGTTTCAACGAGAGAGGGAAAACCTACCTTTGTGTTTTACGAGGGGCCTCCTTCGGCCAATGGAATGCCGGGTATTCACCACGTTATGGCGCGTACTATTAAAGATATATTCTGCCGATTTAAAACACAGCAGGGGTATTTGGTGAAACGTAAGGCGGGTTGGGATACACATGGTCTTCCGGTGGAATTGGGAGTGGAGAAATCACTTGGAATTACCAAAGAGGATATTGGTAAAACGATTACTGTTGCTGAATATAATCAAGCCTGCCGGAAAGATGTGATGAAATACACCGATGCGTGGGAGGAATTAACTCACAAAATGGGGTATTGGGTGAATATGGATGATCCCTACATCACTTACGATAATCGCTACATTGAAACCTTGTGGTATTTGTTGAAGGAGTTGTACAAGAAAGATATGTTGTACAAAGGCTATACGATCCAGCCTTTTTCACCTGCAGCAGGGACCGGTTTGAGTACGCATGAACTGAACCAACCAGGATGTTATCGGGATGTAAAGGATACCACCTGCACAGCACAGTTTAAGATTGTTCGCAATGAGGCATCTGAAAAGTTGTTCGAGAATGTTGATGCTGATTTATACTTTTTGGCCTGGACCACTACACCGTGGACCTTACCTTCAAATACAGCGCTGGCTGTTGGTCCTAAGATTAATTACCTCAAGGTAAAAACCTTTAATCCTTATACCGGTGAGCCTCAAGTGGTGATTTTGGCAAAGGATTTATTAGCCAGTTATTTCAATCCAAAAAATGCGGAGCTAGTACTTGAAGACTATAAGCCGGGAGATAAAAAAGTACCTTATCAAGTAATTGGGGAATTTAAAGGTACAGATCTGGAAGGTACTTATTACGAGCAGTTAATGCCATGGGTGAAGCCTGATGGGGATGCGTTCCGTGTGATTACAGGTGATTTTGTGACCATTGAGGATGGTACCGGTATTGTACATATTGCGCCTACTTTTGGTGCGGATGATGACCGGGTGGCCAAAATTGCTGGAATAGCGCCGCTGATTTTGATTGACCGCGAAGGAAAACGTCAGCCAATGGTTGACCGGACTGGTAAGTTCTTCAAGATTGAAGATTTGGATCTGCAATTTGTTGCTGAATCGGTTGATGTTGCTAAATACGGTGAATATGCAGGTCGATATGTGAAGAATGCATATGATGAGAATCTTTCTGACGATGATGCGACTTTGGATGTAGATTTGGCAGTCATGCTAAAGAAAGAGAATCAGGCCTTCAAAGTAGAGAAGCATGTGCATAATTACCCACACTGCTGGCGTACGGATAAACCGATTTTATATTATCCGTTGGATAGTTGGTTTATCAAAACCACTGCGGTGCGTGATCGAATGATCGAGCTGAATAAAACCATCAATTGGAAACCGGCTTCCACAGGTAGCGGTCGTTTCGGAAAGTGGTTGGAGAATTTGGTAGATTGGAACCTGAGTCGTTCACGTTATTGGGGTACACCGCTTCCAATTTGGCGAACAGAAGATGGAACACAGGAAAAATGTATCGGTTCTGTTGAAGAGTTAATGACTGAAATCAATAAGGCTGTAGAAGCTGGAGTGATGGAGAAGAATCCGTTTGAAGGGTTCGAGAATGGTGATAACTCCAAAGAAAACTACGATAAGATTGACTTGCACCGCCCTTATGTGGATGATGTGATTCTGGTGGCTGACAATGGTGAGCCCATGCGTCGTGAATTGGATCTGATTGATGTGTGGTTCGATTCAGGAGCCATGCCCTATGCGCAGATGCACTATCCGTTTGAGAATAAGGAAGGTTTTGACCAGGTTTATCCTGCCGATTTCATTGCAGAAGGTGTGGATCAAACCCGCGGTTGGTTCTTTACTTTGCATGCCATTGCTACCATGTTATTTGATACGGTTGCTTTTAAAAATATCATCTCTAACGGTTTGGTGTTGGATAAGAGTGGGAATAAAATGTCAAAACGCCTGGGAAATGCAGTGGATCCGTTTAAAGTGATCGATGAGCAAGGTTCTGACCCGTTGAGATGGTACATGATTACCAATGCACAGCCTTGGGATAACCTGAAGTTTGATCAGGCGGGTATAGACGAAGTCAAACGTAAGTTCTTCGGGACATTATATAATACGTATTCTTTCTTTTCATTGTATGCCAATATCGATGGTTTTACAGGACAGGAAGATATTGTGCCGGTAGAAGAGCGTCCGGAGATTGACCGTTGGGTGATGTCTTTATTGAACTCTTTAGTGAAAGAAGTCACTGAGAGCTATGAAAACTATGAGCCTACCCG
>JAEINY010000327.1 GCA_016342595.1 Marinilabiliaceae bacterium | reverse complement strand
CTAAGTTAAAAGTATTGAAATGTAATAATAACCAGTTGGAAGAACTGAATTGTTTTGATACACCGGAACTCGTTACATTACAATGTAGGGGTAATGAACTGTCGAGTTTAAATGTTATGAGGTGTCCCGATTTAAAAGATTTACAATGTTCGGCGAATAATTTGGATCGTTTGTTTATTTGGGATAATAAAAAGCTTATTTACTTGTATTGTGGCTTCAATAAACTGGAAGTGTTGGATCTCACAAAAAATACAGAACTCATAAAGTTTTATTGCGGCTGGAATCAATTTACCGCAATAGATGTCAGTAAAAACACAAAACTTATGGAGTTGGAATGTTCCACCAATCAACTGACAGGCTTGAATACTTCAGGATTGACACAGCTGAAGTGGCTGAAATGCTATAACAATGACATTGAATCGTTGAATATTAATACGAATACACTACTAAACACCGTGGATTGTTCGGGCAATAAGTTGAGTCAACTGGAGGTAAGTAGCAATTCTCTTTTGCGTGATTTAGAGTGTGGTAATAACCGTTTTACATTGGCTACGCTTCCAATATTGGGTAGTTATAGCACGTATGGATATGAGAATCAACAACCGTTAGCCATTGCGAAAGATATATCTATCGCCCAAAACATTGATTTGAGCGATCAGGATGATATTAATGGCGAGTCCACCTCTTATGTCTGGAAGTTGAAGGATGGAACGTTATTGTCGGCAGGAACCGATTTTACCGTTTTGAGTGGGCAGACCACCTTTCATAGGGTACCATCCGATAGTGTCTATTGTGAAATGACCAATCCTAGCTTTCCGGCATTAACAGGTGATTTGGCCTATAAAACCACATGCATTAAAATTCAGGTGACTACTGCTTTAGAATCTATTGATGAAAGTGCCGTACGAGTATGGGGGGGGAATCAATATATTTCTGTCGAAATGGATCTATCGGCTCAGGTAACGGTTTACAATACCTCAGGTCAGGTGATCGGATCAGAATATGTACCTGATGGATCAGCCAATATTGTTGTGCCGCATCACGGGTTTTATATTGTTTTGGTGGAAGGGAAGGATTTTAGGCACACCCGGAAAGTGTTTATTCGGTAAGCTTTTCTTTTGTTGATAGGATAATTTAATGACATAGTTTGTAGTGGAATCAGCTATTGTGAAAGGGTGCCTCCTGCGTTTGGGGTACCCTTTTTTTACGCGCTTATTTATTTGTTACCTTTGCACCTGAAATTGTTTTTGATAGATGAAGGAAGATCAATCGGTACGAATTAATAAATACCTCAGTGAGGTGGGCTATTGCTCGCGCAGAGCGGCTGATAAGTTAATTGAGCAGAAACGCATTACCATTAACGGGAAAGTGCCTGAAATGGGTACAAAAGTCAATCCTGGTGATGTGGTGAAGGTGAATGGGAAACAGATCTCTGAACCCAAAGAGAAACCGGTTTACATTGCGTTCAATAAACCTGTAGGCATTGTGTGTACCACCGATACGAGAGTGGAGAAGGATAACATCATTGATTACATCAATTACCCCAAGCGCATTTTTCCCATTGGCCGATTGGATAAACCCAGTGAAGGCCTCATCTTCCTGACCAACGACGGGGACATCGTCAATAAGATTCTGCGGGCCCGTAACAATCACGAAAAAGAATATGTGGTGACCGTTCATAAGCCTATTACGGCAGAATTTATTCGTAAGATGAGTAGTGGCGTTCCTATTCTGGATACGGTAACACGCAAATGCAAGGTTGAGAAGATCAATAAATTCACCTTCAAGATTGTTCTGACACAAGGTTTGAATCGCCAGATTCGTCGCATGTGTGAATACCTGGATTATAAAGTTTTGACCTTGAAACGTATTCGTATCATGAATATCTCATTGGATGTGAAGGTAGGTAAATGGCGTAATATCACTGAGAAAGAGTTGCGGGACTTAAACAAGCTGGTGTCTTCGTCTACGAAAACACATAACGAGTCAAAGTAGGTTTATTAACTGAGAGAGTAGGAGGTTGGAATTTTATTCCCTCAGTCATGCGTTTATGACGATATCTGCGAAAATCTGCGTGAAACAAACTATTTCACTATCCGAATTACCGTCGTCTCCAAAAACAACCGGGTATTCTTTGATAATGACAGAATCCTTCATGACGATTAGCTTATATTCAGACTTGTCTATGAACACTATTATCTCATCCGATTCGATTTGCATTTTCTGCAACAGTTCTGGTAGGGCTTTTTTGTAGTTTCTATATTCATCGGTTGATGCCTGGCAAGTACTTAATAGCATTACCAAGAAGAGATAGGAGAAAAGGTGTTTCATTGATTTGTAATTTGATTTAAAAGTAATGAATTCCTCTTAAAGCATATCTGTATAAGGCTATTTCCTTATTTTTGCCCCCTATGATGCAGAAGATGACGAATGACGAACAATATGTGATGCAGAAAGTGCGGCAGACAGCGGGGAAAGCCATTAATCAATATGAGATGATCGGCGATGGGGACAGGGTGATGGTTGCCGTTTCGGGAGGAAAAGACAGTCTGTCATTGCTGGAAATCTTATCGGTCCGGCGTCGTTACCTGCCTATTCATTACACTTTGCATGCGGCTCACATTATCACTGAAGACGTACCTTATCAAATTGATGTGAACTGGTTGCAAGATTTTTGTAAGCAACTGGATGTGCAGTTGCATTTGGTGCATACACGTGCCAATCTGGAGACAGCAGGTAAGAAGAAACCTTGCTTTGCCTGTTCGCGCAATCGCCGCAAAGAGTTATTTCAGCTGACACATAGCTTAGGTATTAAAAAGCTGGCTTTGGGTCACCACCTGGATGATGCCGTGGAGACCTTGGTGATGAACATGGCTCAACATGCCAATATTTCTTCTATTCCGGCTAGTTTGGAGATGTTTGATGGTAAGTTGCAGGTCATTCGTCCACTCATCCTTTTAACGGATGCAGAGATGAAACGATATGCCGATTTGCTGGGTTTTGTTTCACTCAAACAGGAGTGCCCCTATGAAGATCATACCATACGGCAGAAAGCTCGCCAGTTGGTGGAGCAGATGACGGAGATTAATCCTAAAGCGCGGATTAACCTGTTTAACTCCATGAAGAAGATAGATTTTGAGTATTTGCCGTAGTTTTACCGCAGAGGCGAGCGAAGGTTCAGGGAGGTTTTTAAGTTTTTTACTTTGTTCGTTTAGACACACGGATGTTTATTAGGCATGAAAACAAGTTTGTTTTTGAATTTTATCCTGTTGACACGGGTGGGCATCTATTGTATATTGGAATTCGTGATTGCGATGGATCATTTTTTTAAGAGAGCGTGAGTATATCCAAACTGCAAATAAAATGTCTTTAATAACCTGCATTTGGATGAATCAGAATATAAAACCATCTCTGTGATATTTGAGTGTGGATAATAATAATGCGCAACGTACAAGGGAAATGAAGCAGAAGTAGTGAAGGAAAATTATTTTTTCAGAATCCAGACATTTAAACCTTTTTTAAGATTGATATCACTTAAAATCAAAAAATTGCTCTACCTTTGCACGCCAATTTAATAGTGTATATGCAGGAGATTAGAAATGTAGCCATTATTGCACACGTTGACCATGGTAAAACAACTTTGGTAGACAAGATGTTAATGGCCGGTAAGTTGTTCAAAGATCACCAGGATGTGGGTGAGCTTATCATGGATAGCAATGATTTGGAACGTGAGCGTGGTATTACCATCTTGTCCAAAAACGTATCTGTGATGTGGAAAGGTGTTAAGATTAACATCATTGATACACCGGGTCACTCCGATTTTGGAGGAGAGGTTGAGCGTGTGCTTAACATGGCCGATGGCGTTTTATTGCTGGTTGATGCCTTTGAAGGACCTATGCCGCAGACACGTTTTGTGTTGCAAAAGGCAATTTCTCTGGGATTGAAACCCATTGTGGTGATCAATAAAGTGGACAAACCGAATTGTCGACCTGAAGAGGTGCACGAGTCGGTATTTGACCTGATGTTTTCATTGGATGCCACCGAAGATCAGTTGGATTTTCCTTCTGTCTATGGTTCGGCTAAAGAGAACTGGATGTCCAGTGACTGGAAAGTGAAAACAGATGATATCTCTGCTGCTTTGGATGCCATCATTGAACACATCCCTGCACCTGAACTTAATAAAGGAACACCTCAGTTACAAATCACTTCTTTAGATCACTCTAAGTACCTGGGACGAATTGCCATTGGCCGTTTGCACCGTGGTGAGTTGAAAGTGAATCAGGATGTGAGTTTGGTGAAACGTGACGGAAGCATTACGCGCACCCGCATTAAGGAACTGAATGTTTTTGATGGTTTAGGCCGTACAAAAGTAGAACAAGTAGCCTGCGGTGAGTTATGTGCATTGGTTGGGATTGATAATTTTGACATTGGTGATACCATTGCCGATTTCGAAAATCCGGAAGCATTAGAGCCCATCGCCATTGATGAGCCTACCATGAGTATGTTGTTTACCATTAACAACTCACCATTCTTTGGTAAAGACGGTAAATATGTGACATCACGCCATATCAAAGACCGTTTAGATAAAGAGCTGGAAAAAAACCTGGCGTTAAAAGTAGAAGAAACAGATTCTGCCGATGCCTGGAATGTTTATGGACGAGGTGTATTGCATTTGTCTGTGTTGATTGAAACCATGCGTCGTGAAGGCTATGAATTGCAGGTAGGTCAGCCTCGTGTAATCATTAAAGAAGTGGTTGGTGAAAAGCATGAGCCGATTGAAGAACTAAGCATTGATTTACCGGAAGAGCATTCGGGTAGAGCTATTGAGATGGTGACGCAGCGGAAAGGGGAGTTAACCACTATGGAGAAAAAAGGGGAACGCGTTCACCTTGAGTTCAACATCCCATCACGTGGTATTATCGGATTACGAAGCAATATGTTGACAGCGACTCAAGGAGAGGCTGTTATTGCTCACCGTTTCATCGAGTTTCAACCCTGGAAAGGGCCGATCGTTAAACGAATCAATGGATCAATGATCGTTTCGGAAACAGGTACTGCCATTGCTTATTCATTAGATAAACTACAAGATAGAGGTAAGTTCTTTGTATCGCCTGGTGATGAGATTTATATGGGACAGGTAGTGGGTGAAAATAACCGTGAAGGTGATTTGACCATGAACATTACCAAAACCAAGAAACTAAGCAACATGCGTACATCCGGTTCGGATGATAAGGTTCGCTTAGCACCACCTGTTATTTTCAGTCTGGAAGAAGCATTGGAATATATTCAAGGTGATGAATATGTTGAAGTAACGCCTTCAAGTATTCGTTTACGTAAGATATTCTTGTTTGAGCATGAGCGTAAGCGTCTGTCTAAGCAAGGTTAATAGCATATATATAACGAATGGGAGCTAATACCATTTTAACCACAGCTTGCCCCGATTTTTCGGGGAATGTGGACTTATTGTCTTTGGTATAATGCCGGTGTAATGATGAATGGAATTATCAAATGAAATGCAGATAAGGCCAGCTTCATTATGCAATCGGTATAATTTTCAGGCATCCACTCGCAATTAAAATAGAAGAG
>JAEINY010000326.1 GCA_016342595.1 Marinilabiliaceae bacterium | reverse complement strand
TACCTACTCCCCGGCAAGATTATTCAATACCCTAACCAGAGACGTGTCCCGGAAAACATGAGAAGCGTCTGAATGAACCTGGAATTCGTTCCCGGGAGCAAGAGACTGACCTGAATCAATCCAAATTCGATTGCGGGTAACAAGAGCTACCTAAACATTAACACAACCGTCATCCCTGACAATATGAGCAGACTTACGCGGGGTTTCTTTTCACATTTTTTAATTGATATTTCTATCTGAAGTGAACTACTATTACACTTGCTCCGAAGCACTGCTTTTAATGCCGTTTGAGATGGCACCGTGTATATGCTCTGGTAAATAGGGAAGAAGCGTTGGTAATACCCGGTACAATGGGTATATAACTCAGAAACTTAGTTATGGTATAAATTCCTTAATTTATTGTAAAAGGTTTAGGCTTACAATAGCATTACACAGATAGTGTATACTTTTGCAGGCATAATAATCGGGAATACGGGAATAATTAATGAGACTATTTTATATGGCACTTAAACCCTGCCAGGTGGGGATGAGTGTATTGATGGTTATATTGACAATTAATGTACAGGCCCAAGAACCTTATACATTAACAAGTGATGATGTTGAAGTGGTGGATGGCATTATCCAGTGTGTACATTATAATTTTGAAAACAAACATGTTGTTATACCTGATTGGCTGGATGAGCAGAAGGTGGTTGGCATTGCGGACAAAGATTTTAACGATACCGATGGTTTTATTGGTAAAGGTATAGAAAGTGTACTGCTTCCGCCCACACTTGGTGTGATCGGTTCCAATGCCTTTGCTTTTAATTTGTTGGAGAATGTGGATATTCCTGCAGGTGTAACGTCAATAGGTTCTTATGCCTTCGCGTCCAGCCAACTGGCCAGTGTGTCGATTCCGAAGGGAGTGACAGCAATCAGTGAAGGTGCTTTTAGTGATAATAAACTGGTTCGTGTGATAATTCCGGAAAGTGTAACAACAATAGGTGATTATGCGTTCGAAAGCAACCAGCTGGTAAATGTAATGATTCCCATGAATGTGACCCTGCTAAGTGATTATGCTTTTAAGAGCAATCAGCTGGTTAGTGTGAGCATTCGGGAGGAAGTACCTACAATGATTGCAGGTAAGGATGCATTTGAAAGTAAGGACCTGTCTCATGTTAATATAGTGGATAGTGTGTCAATAATAAGTGCACATGTGTTAAAAGAAAAACATGCTTATCCCAATTAGTACCTAAGCTCATTTTCTGACTTAACACATGCTACTCTACTTTTTCTAAAAGACCAACATATGTGGTAAAGTCATTACTTTTCAAAATGATAATTTGGACTTATGTATTACAGTGTTGCTTTTGAGTGACATTCGGGTACCATACTTTTTACATTAAAGGCTGCTGTTGAAGCTGCCCGGGCTGGTGAACATGGTAGAGGAGTTTTAGGCTAAATTAAAGAAAAGAGGCTTTTGACCGGCACAACGCCCTCAGGCAGCTGTGATGGATTTGTCCTATACCGCAGGTGCGTGACGGACAAAAGCCATTTTAAAGATACAATCATTTTTCTTTTTTTGTTAAAATCAGATAAAATAATTTTTTTTTTCTGATTTTTCTTTGCCCGTAAAGCTGGTGTTATTGACAAAGATGAATGGGGCAACGAGGTAAAAATGATTCAGAATACATGATTATTGTCATGTTTATTTACTGGAAAGTGAGTGGGCTAAGGTTTTTTAGAAAGAAGTTCAGGCAATAGTAGATTTTGGTATTTGTAATGCGTAATTTAATGGGTACTAATCCCTTTAAAATTTTATTATGGCTTCGTTTACCAAACAAGATGCATTACGATACCACCAGTGTGGTCGTCCGGGAAAAATTGAGGTGATTCCCACTAAACCCTACAGCACTCAATATGATTTGTCGCTGGCTTATTCACCTGGCGTGGCTGAACCATGTCGTGAAATAGATACCAATCCCGAAAATGTGTATAAGTACACAGCTAAGGGAAATCTGGTAGCAGTGATTTCAAATGGCACGGCAGTATTGGGGTTGGGTGATATTGGACCGCAAGCCGGTAAGCCGGTTATGGAAGGAAAAGGATTGCTGTTTAAAGTATTTGCCGATGTAGATGTGTTTGATATTGAAGTGGACGATAAGAGTGTGGACGGGATGGTTACTTTTGTGAAAGCAATTTCTCCAACATTTGGAGGGATTAACCTGGAAGATATAAAAGCACCGGAGTGTTTCGAAATTGAAGAACAATTAAAAAAGGAATTGGATATTCCGGTATTTCATGATGATCAACATGGTACGGCTATTATTTCCGCAGCAGGTCTGATCAATGCCTTAGAAATCAACGGAAAAAAGATTGAAGAGTTGAAAGTAGTGGTGAATGGGGCAGGGGCCTCAGGCATCTCCTGCACAAAATTATACATCCGTCTGGGCGTTAAAAAAGAAAACGTGTGGATGTGTGATAGTAAAGGATTGATTACCACATCTCGAACCGATTTAAATAAATATAAGCAGGCCTTTGCACAGGACAGTGATCTGACAACATTAGAAGAAGTCATTAAAGATGCAGATGTTTTTCTGGGCTTATCCAAAGCTGATGTATTAAGTAGTGATATGTTGCTATCCATGGCGCATGATCCCATTGTGTTTGCCATGGCTAATCCCAATCCTGAGATTAGTTATGAAACAGCTATGGGCACTCGAACAGATATTATTTTCGCTACTGGTCGTTCGGATTACCCCAACCAGGTGAATAATGTATTAGGTTTTCCGTTTATTTTCCGGGGGGCATTGGATGTGCGGGCTTCAACCATCAATGAAGAGATGAAAATAGCTGCGGTTTATGCATTAGCTAACCTGGCTAAAAAAGAAGTGCCGGAGAAAGTGAATACGGCTTATAAAAGTCAAAATCTGATATTTGGTCGTGAATACATTATTCCCAAACCGCTCGATCCGCGTTTGATTACTGAAGTGGCACCTGCTATTGCTAAGGCTGCGATGGATACCGGTGTGGCCCGGGAAAAGATTCATAACTGGGAAAACTACAAGATTGAACTCATGAAGCGAATGGGCTTGTATAACAAACTGGTTCGTGATGTGCATGTTAAGGCGAAGTCAAATCCGAAACGAATTGTATTTGCCGATGCAGAGCACTTTAAAGTGTTGAAAGCTGTTGAGATGGTGCGAAATGAAGGCTTTGCCGAACCCATTTTATTAGGGAATCGAAAACAAATTGAGAAAACAGCTCTGGAGAATAATCTGAATATTTCAGATTTTCCCATTATCGATATCACTGAGGCCAATCAGAATGCACATCGCTACAAGTACGCCAAAATGCTGTTTGAAAAAAGGCAGCGAAAAGGGTGTACCATGGAAGAGGCTTGCCGTAAGATGTACGATCGCAATTATTTTGGTATTATGATGGTAGAATCCGGGGAGGCGGATGGTTTCTTAGGCGGATTTGCCCATAAATATGCAGATACCATTCGGCCCGCCTTACAAATCATCGGTACGAACAATACGCTGAATCACATTGCCGGAATGTACATTGTGATGACGAAGAGAGGTCCGTTTTTCTTTGCGGATACAACGGTAAATTATCAACCTTCGGCTCGAACAATAGCCGATACCACTCTTTTAACGATTAATGAAGTACGAAAATTTAATATCGATCCGGTGGTAGCTATGGTCTCATACTCTAATTTTGGATCCACCCGTGACGGCAGTCCCAAACGCGTACGTGAAGCAGTGGAGATTTTGCACCAGCAACATCCGGAGATCATTGTGGATGGTGAGATGCAAGTGAATTATGCATTGAATACTAATTTGCGGCTGAAAAAATTCCCATTTACTAAATTAGGTGATCGGGAGGTGAATACCATTATATTTCCAAATTTGAGTTCGGGCAATATTGCTTATAAGATGATGCACGAGTTGGGTGAGCATGAGGTAATTGGACCGATCTTATTGGGTATACGAAAACCTGTTCATGTATTGCAAATGCATTGTTCGGTGCGGCAAATCGTTGATATGGCTGCTATCACAGTAGTGGATGCCCAAACTCAAGAGGATCGTATTGTGGAATTATAAGAATCTGAATAGATTTAAATGCAAAAGGGGCGTTCTCAATGATAGAGCGCCCCTTTGTTTTGCAAGTGGTCAATTAATTTAAACTTTTGAAGCTATTTTCTATTTCACCGGAAATGCGTTCCATCACTTCATGAAACGAATCCATGCCATTTACTTCAGCTACATCATGCACTTCTTTGTATTTTTCAATTACCGGAAGGGTTTTGTCTTTGTGTTCTTGCAGACGTTTAACAATTTTTTCCGTGCTTGAATCATAAGGCATGCGCTGCGGCGTTTGACTGCGCTGATCCAAACGACGGATTAATTCCAGGGTATCTACCTTCAACTCAATAATTTTATTGATGTGTGAATTGTGTTTTTTAAGCATACCATCCAGAATGTAGGATTGTACTAAAGTTCTTGGGTAACCTTTAAAAATAAAGCCTTTAGCATCTTTTGAGTGCTTGATTTTGTCTTCCAGTAGTTGGATGACAATTTCATCCGGTACCAGTTGTCCATTTTCATAGATCGTCTTGATACGGTCACCCATCGGTGTGTTTTTGTGGATTTCATCATCCAGCATATCGCCGGTTGAGATGAATTCCAAATCATATTTTTCGGCAATGGCTTTACCCAGTGAACCACGGCCGGATCCGGGAAAGCCGAATAACACAATGTTGAGGTGTTTTTTGCTTACCTCTTCATTAATAATGGTGATTAAATCCTGCGTTACTTCATTTATTTCCTGCAGTCCTTTTACTGCAACATAATTACCTCTTTCTTTGAAGAAATTCAGAACAGGTAAGGTTTTGTTATCATATTCTTTGAGTCGGTTTCGAATCACTGTTTCGTTATCATCCAATCGGCCTGATGTTTTTCCACGGTATAATAAGCGTTTTACCGATTCTTCCTGTGGTACTTCAATGCTGATAAGCAGATCCAGTTTGGTATTTAGTTTGATCATCAAACCTTCCAGAATATAGGCTTGTACCAATGTGCGCGGAAAGCCGTCAAAAAGGAAACCATTGACATTCGGATTACTTTTAATGGTTTTTTCAATGATTTGCACAATAATCTCATCTGATACTAAGCCACCCTGTGCAATGATGCTTTTGGCTTCAAGGCCCAGTTTAGTTTCTTCGGCCAGTTCTTTACGAAGAATATCTCCGGTGGAAATATAAAAGAGGTTATACTTTTTAATAAGGAATTCCGATTGGGTGCCTTTACCAGCACCGGGAGGGCCAAAGAGAGCAATGTTGAGCATAACTGATCAGATTTTGGTTAATAATTCGATTTATAGGTATTTGAAAATAGTACATTTTCTTGTAAAGTCCAAATACATAGTCCTTTTAGTGATGAGCTTGGGATTGAAAGAATAAAAAAATCCCCATTCGGTAGAATCGAATGGGGATGTGTTATGGTTCAAGAAATATTTCTATTGCTCCAATGATTTTTTGTAATTCTTATAGGCCTTTTTGTAGTGATCAGCGATGTATTTTTTGAAGTTGAACTCAGCTGCTTTGCCCCAGTACTCTTCTAAACC
>JAEINY010000325.1 GCA_016342595.1 Marinilabiliaceae bacterium | reverse complement strand
ACCAAATATCGCAAATGGACACAAATGAGTCAGACAACAGCTTCGCTGTTTCCTGTTTTGTTATCCGCTAATTTCTCAAATTTAACGAATTAAAAACAGCTTAGCTGCTTGGTGTTTTTCGAAGGAAAACTAATTCGCTTAATTCGTGGATAAAAAAATAGAATAGGAATTTAAACGATATTTCTTCAGTAAATATTATAAGTTGTTTCGATACAATTCCTTACAACACTATCTCTATAGCTTATGGCGATACTGTTTTTCTTTTCGGAGATACCTCTCTGCTTAATAACGATCCCTCTATAAACTTCAACGCTTCCGTTTTTCTTTAGGGAGATAGCTCTACAACTTGCAACACTATCTCTATAGCTTATGGCGGTACTGTTTTTCTTTTGGGAGATACCTCTATGGACTAAAAAGCCATCTCTGCAAGCTTCGCCGATCCTGTTTTTCGTTGCGGAAGCTCCGTCGAAAATAAGAATTGTTTGATCTTGTTAATTGGATAAAACACTTGAATGCTGAGCCATTGATTTTTTTCCGATCGCATGAGTAGTCCCAAAAAGTAGTTGTCTCAAAAGGTAGTAAATGAATACTTTGCCACAAAGACACCAAGACTCAAAGAAAACACAAATAGTTAAATTTCTTGGCTGTATTCTAATTGCCGATTGATTTACATTAAAATAAGGTAATAAGAGGTATTTGGCGGTCGGTTATCATACACTACTAAGGTTAACCTTTAAGAAATAAGGTCTTTTGATTATCATTTAAACCTTATTTTTAGGTTTTAAACCTTAGTAGATGAGATCACAGAAAGCCTACACAACCTTATTAGCTTATTGTGCAATTGTTTAACAAAAGCTTTGTGAATTTGATGGGAATAACAAAACAAACACTCACAAATTAGAAAAGAGCCAATTTCTTTAAGTTATACCGTTTACCACTTGTAATAAGCAAAATACTTTACCAATCATTTTGTTATACAATTGGTATTAGATCTTAGTGAGTACTTGGTGGCCCGATAATTATCGGGCTTGTGACTTTGTGGCATTTATATGGCTAATGAGTCAAGCTCTTGTTTTTTATAATTTCATGAGCTTCGTGATTGAAACATCTTTATCATTGCTCACTCGCATCAGGTAATTACCCCGGGGAAGATCACCCCACAAAACTTCCTGCTGATCTGTTTGCATATTCACTTCTTTTACCTTCACACCTGTGATGGTAAATAACTCCACCCTTTTAATGCCCGGCATTTCAGTAGAAATCACCAATCTATTCCGGAATGGATTGGGTGCAACTTGTAATTCAAATGCACTTACGGGACGATTCCAAATCCCTGTTTCCGACTCAAAACCTTCTAATTTCTGCTGACTGTAAATCACATATTCACCCGGCTGCAAAACAATCTGCATCGATGGATCTGTCACATTTATACTGTCCTGACCAGTGTAATTATACCACCATCCTTTATCGCTAAAATTAGGCTTTGCAGCTGCTTCCACCACATCGAAATTACCAATGATCCGCACATCGTCACCCGGCATATTCAATTCAATGCGTTTGACAGCATTGCGAACATCCAGCACAAAATCATCGGTAGAGAAAACCGGTTCATGGTGCTTTAAAGCAATCATTGTTTGGTGCACTTTAAACAGATGCGCCCGCTCTTCGACATCCAGATACTCCCATTTTGGGGGCTTGGGTGCCAGTCGATCCGGATCATCAATACTCACATCAAAGCCCAACTCACCAAATTGCCAGATCATCTTGGGCCCTGGTATGGGATAGAAAAAAGCAGCCGCCGCTTCCATGCGTTTCAAAGCCGTGGGCAAATATTTCACACTATAATTACCCTTGGTATTTCCGTATTGTAAATTCTTATACATCAAACGTTCTTCATCATGACTCTCCATGTAACTCACAACCCGCGGGGCTGACCATCCCCTCTCCTGGTAGGAAGCCCAGGAGAAATCCGATTTTCCATTCTCATGATAGCCCATGGTCGCTTCATTGTAATTGTGGTTGTTGTTCCCCCAAAATAAAATACCATATTCTGCCAACTCTTTCTCTTCGCTATTTTCCGACAGATGCTCAAAAATCACAATAGCACCCGATTTACGTTTCCATATTTCATCGGTCATGCGTTTAAGAAGTCTGATCCGGTCCTTATCATATTTACTTCCCCAAGGGTCATGATCAGGGTTCTCTTTATCATCAATTTTGATGTTATTACTGAATCCTTTTGTAAAATCAAACCGGAAACCATCCACTCGAAATTCACTCATCCAAAATGAACAAATACTATCCGTTAACGCCTGGGTATGGATACTCTCATGGTTAAAATCCGCCCCCCACTGGGCATCCGATTTCTGAAAATTGTGCTCCCGGTTATACCACGGATTATTGGTAGCCGGCTTTCCGCCCTCCAAATACATGCGGGCAAAAGGTGATTGACCGAAGGAGTGGTTCAACACCACATCCATAATCACAGCTATTCCATTTTTATGGCATTCATCGATGAAGGTTTTATAATCCTCTGCGGTACCATAGGCTTTATCCGTTGCAAAGTAGAACGAAGGATTATACCCCCAACTATCATTTCCTTCAAATTCATTAAACGGCATCAACTCAATGGCATTCACTCCTAATCGCTTCAAATAAGAAAGTGTATCGGTAATGGTTTTAATATCCCGCTCGTGGGTAAAATCACGAATGAGTATTTCATACACCACCAAATCTGTTGTTTGAGGCGCTACAAAATCGGATACGGTCCATTGAAATGCATCACTCTTAGTATTGAAAACCGAAACAATTTCTTCCGTTTTACCTTCCGGATACGCTTTTAAGTTGGGATAAATGTCATCCGAAATGTATTTGTCATTCCAGGGATCAAGTATCTTTGTAGCATAGGGATCGGCCACTTTTAAACCGCCATCAAACCAAAATTGATAAGCGTATTCCATTTGTGGATCAAGGCCATTAAGTGTTAACCAGAAATTATCACCATCTTTTTTCATGAGGTATTCGTTGCGCGCCTCCCAGTTATTGAAATCGCCCATCAAATAAACGAATTCCTTCTCCGGTGCAAATAACACCACGGTAACAGAAGCTTCTGAAAGTTTATTCACTCCCCTTTTCAAGTCGTTGGGCATGGGTTCTTCCACCACATCACCACGAACAAAAATTGTACTGGTGACTTCAACAGTTTTGCTTCCGGCAGAAGCAGTCGCTTTAATGACATATTGATCCAGCGAAACAGCAGTTATCGTATACTGAATAGATGTCTCGCCGGTACTTTTAACCTCTACATCATTGACAAACAAAGTCAATTGATCACTTAAAATGGAATTCGCTGTCACCACCACATTTGTACCAGCAGTCACCACCGACTTATCCACGGGAGACTCAATAGAAACAGCTAACTCATTGACCGATACATCTACAAAAATATCTTTGTTGCCAGTATCTTTTCCTTCTCTGGAATTATCTCCACTTCGAAAAACGAACGCCATTTGCTCAATCGTCTCTCCTGCTGTCACTCCATAATATGCTCTGACGCTGGGTGTAATAACAAGTGTATAAACATTGGGAGATACCCTGGTCATCTTATACTTAGCATCATTATCACCCCAGGTAGGATCGTATTGCCAATCTTTACTATCGGTACTTTTATCGGTAATAACACCGGTATGCGCATACACATCTCCTGTGTAGTCTTTCAATCCTTGATCCCCTTTATCCGCATAAAAGGTAATGGTTACCTCATTTTCATCCGTTGGGATGGCTGGATTGCTCGTCACAACCTGTGCGTTCAGAATCCATCCCCAAACTAATACAGCAAATAATAATAGTATATTTTTCATCTCGCCTACAATCTTTTAAACATCATTTTTTTAATCCACCAGTATTCTTAAGTATTAATCCTGATAAAGGAGCCACCGTCACAGTAGGACCTTTTATAATTTCCTTACTCATCAGGCTTTTGTATTTAGCATCATTTGGTAACTCAAACTGTTCAGAGTGAGTCCCGGCATTTAATACCACAATAATTTCTTCTCCTTTCAGGAATCGGCGATAGGCCAACACACGCTTGCTACTCTCCAGAAACTCCAATTCCCCGTTCACTAGCACCGAATTACTTTTCCGTAATTGAATCAAGCTTTTATAAAATTCAAAGTGCTGCTTATTGAATGCTACTTCATCATATTCGGCTGCTTTCGCAGAAATATTATTTTTATTCTCCGGATGAAAGGTCATATCGGACCACCACAATGGCTTCCGGCAATCCGGATCATCGGCTCCCCACATACCCATTTCATCACCGTTCCAAATATGAGGCGCGCCAATATTGGTAAACTGATGCATCAGATACAATCGAGCTCTTTGGTAGCTTTCCGGATCGGGCCTTCCTGTATTGTAATTGGCATCATCATTTGGTTTAGCCTGGTACTTATATTTACCCGGATTATTAAAAGAGGATAAAAGCCGGGGCGTGTCATGTGTGGCAGAAACATTCATCATGGCATAACGATTGGGTTCCCCGATGCGTTCCCATTGAAATGCTAAGCTATCCTTAAACTGTTGGGCATTAATGGCCGCATTGGTTTTTGCAAAAAAGTGACGGGCCGGTTTATAAATTTGGTAAAACATGATGGCATCAAATACATCGCCTTCTAAATAGGGTACCGGGTTCATCAATTGATCCGGCCAGGACTCCCACCAGATTTCACCCACCAGATATGCATCGGGGTTTACTGTTTTTACAAAGGATCGATAATCACGCCAAAAGCCCATGGGGATATGATCTGCTACATCCAACCTGTAGCCATCAATTCCCTTTGACAGGTCGCCATTGGGCGCTAACCAACGTTTAGTCACCGCCAAAACATGATCCTTCGCCCCTTTATTTAAATCGCCTTCATAGGGATGGCCAATTTTATGTGCTTGGGTGGTATTCACTTTTTTCAGCTCCGGTAAACTCTTGATGTTTAACCAGCCTTTATAATCAAATTCGTTTTCAGGAGTAGCGGGATCATCAAAACGAAGGATGCTATACCAATCTTTGTAAGGCGATTGCTCCTGATTTTTCAATACATCTTTCCAGGCCCAAAACTCAACACCTGTATGGTTCCAGGAATAATCAACAATGATTCGCATGTCACGTTGATGTACTTCCTCAATCAATTTTAGAAATAGTTTATCAGCTGAAGTCCATTTCCAGGTAGATGGATCATTGGGTTCTTCAGTCGCCATTAATGCGATATCGCCTTGGGGATCGGGTCCGAAGTTAACGTCGATGTGATGATAGTAACGGGCATCGTATTTATGTAAGGAAGGGGCATCATTAATGGGATTCAAATAAATCGCCGTGATGCCTAAATCTTGCAGATAATCCAGTTTATCAATGACTCCTTGCAAGTCGCCGCCATAGCGCCGGTGCTGTAGGGCATCGTAATAATTATTGGTTAATTTCTTAGCCCAGGGCTCTTGTTCGTACCAATCGGACGTCCAGGGCGTGATCGACCAATCTTCAGGTACTTGGGTAAAATTAGAGGCAGCATAGATATTTTCGGGTGTCGGGTCGTTGGCTGGATCGCCATTGTGAAAACGCTCGACGAAGATTTGGTACCAGATGACTTCTTGGGACCATTGGGG
>JAEINY010000324.1 GCA_016342595.1 Marinilabiliaceae bacterium | reverse complement strand
ATCCCGACAATTATCGGGATCAGCGTCAACTTTTTATCTATTAAAGATCAAGTTATCCATTCGTCAATAGGGATAATGGCAGGGCGATTGCATTTACAAAAAGACACTCCGCACAAAAAAAGTAACCAGAGATTACGCAGATTATCACAAATTTCATGTTTTCCGACGGAAAACAATCTGTGAAATCCGTGGTTAAAGTATATTGGTGTGTTCCGGCGCATGGAGCCATCTGCGGTTATTGTCTCATTGATTGCGCCGGTTTTTACGTGCCATCCTGTTATCATAGGGCTCCGCTTCGCTGCACCCTATGCTATTACGATATCGCTCTTTCAGAGCGCCCGAAGAATTAGCGAAAGCAAAATATAAAGTTGAAATACGCGCAATTGTGCACCGCAACAAACACATCCGGAAAGCATCCCTGCCCTTTCACCTTGCTAATATGAAAAGCAAGTAGTAAAGCGAGTAGTTCTTGTCCTTGCAAGGACAAATAGTCTATCCTTATAAGGACAGGCTTCCAATCCTTATAAGGACATGCGACACTTCCTTATAAGGACAATGCAATTATCCTTAGAGGGCCTAATCCTTTTTCCGTAATGCCTTCCATTCAGCCACACAGCAAATCTTACCCGTTAACTCCGGGCATTTTTCACGCAAGATGGTTTCCACATCGGCCGGACGCGCTAAATCTTTAAAAAGCTCATCCGGAAAAGACAAGTCTGATAATTCCGGTTCAGTATCTACATTACGCAATCCATAGGTGACCACATGTATTTCTTCAAACCCTGGCATGATGGAATTCGTTCCTTTTACATAACTAAAAGCACCTAAACGATCTTCGGCTACAACCGGCAGTCCATGAAAAGCGCGCTCCACTTGTGGCAATAGCAATTGCCTGAAATCGCGACCGGATATGCCCAGAACCATTGACAAGACGATACCACCCGAAATAATAATCTCACCGGGTTTATAGCGCTGATAATTGAAATGAATCGGATGTGTATTTTTAAAGTAGGTCGCCCAAAACAGGTTTTCGCTTTTACCGACCGGCCGCACAAAAGGATGCAATATCAAATCACCGCACTGGAAGTCATCAATTTTATTCTCCAATGAAATTCCACGGGCGCGCGCTAAAATCTGCTCCTTGAAATGGTGATTTTTATGTATCTCTAAATTGCTTGTGTCATTTGACACACAAGGTTCAAACTTAGGAAAAAGAGAAACCCGCTCTAAAGAAAAGACTGCTTCCCCTTTTTGATTAAACAAGACATGATCAGAACACACAACGGTATGTTTACCATTTGAAGTAGGCCTGATTTTAGTTATTTTAATACCACATGAAAAGGTATCACCGGCAAAAGCCGGATTCAAATAAAGGGCATTGCGCACCTCCAAATGCAAAAGACTTGAATGTGCAAAGTTTTCCACACCCAAACTAAGTGCCAGGTTTAACAAAAAACCATAGGGTAAAAACATTTCATGAAACCCCAGTCGTCCGGTAAACTCCCTGCTATTTTCAGGATAGGATGATGTTGGCATCAGACCGCTCCATAAACTATGAACCGACTCATCAACGGTTACATTAAATTGACTGATTATTTCCTGACCGACGAATACCTTCGCCAGATCAAGACCATAATTAACTTTTCTGTTTGGCTTTCTATATCCCTGCATTGGCTTCTATTCTGAAGAAGCAAAAATAACTTTTTATCACACACGAAATCCACGTCAGATCAATACTTCCGCAAGAAAAAACCCCATTCTTTCAATCGCCTCACAATGCTTGCCGGATACTTTCAAATCCTAAAAAGATACTTCCATTCAGCGCCAAACTTTAAGCCCCATCACTAAAAAAAAATCCATTATTGCCAGACACCAGGAATAACTGTGTTACAATATTCACATTTTCCCTTAGTTATGTGAATTTCACCCGTATAATAGCCCGTTCTATCCACTAATTTTGAATGACAAAAGCTGCACATTGTATCCTGATATGGATTGCCAGGCACATTTCCCACATACACATACTTAATGCCTGTATCCTTAGCCATCTCAGCTACCTCATAAAGGGTTTCCTCGGGCGTAGGATAAAGATCCTGTAACCTATGAGTGGGCATGAAGCGGCTTAAGTGAAGGGGTACCTCATCAAAGCCCTGCTGAACCAACCATTCACACATCTTACGAAACATTAACCGATCATCCGTCCATTGCGGAATAATAAGGTTCGTTATTTCCAGCCACACCCCTTCTTCTTTCAGTATCTGAAGCGTCCGAAGAACGGGCTCCAGCCTGACTCCATTTAATTTCAAATACAATTGATCATCAAAACCCTTCAGATCAATATTTGCGGCATCCAGATATTTACAGAGTTCACGTAAGGGCTCTTCTTCAATATAACCTGCCGAGATTAAAACGTTCTTCACTTTTTTCTCACGAGCCACTTGAGCAATATCGAACATATACTCATAAAAAACCACTGGATCGGTATAGGTATAAGCGATGGAATTGCAGTTTTTCTCATGGGCCAGTTTCACCACATCATCCGGCAGTATATTTTTACCATGAAGTTCAGCAGGTGACGATTGTGATATGTCCCAATTTTGACAATTCAAACACCTTAAATTACAACCCGAAGTGGCAATCGATAAGGCCCTGGATCCAGGCAGAAAATGATTAAGTGGTTTTTTTTCGATGGGATCAATATGCAATGCACATGGATTTCCATAAGCCAATGAATAAAGTTTTCCCCCGATGTTTTTACGGGTGCGACATATTCCAGTGGCCTCTTCACGCAATACACAACCATGCGGACACAACAGACATTTAACTCCACCTTGCTGCTCTTTATAATACCTGGCCGCTATCATATCACTCGTGTTAATTCATTATTACTAAAATTATACATCTACCGGAACGTGTTCAGGAATGAAATCGTAACTTTTAGCTTTTCGATAGCCTTCAATGGTAATTTCGCCATTGTTAGTCAATTCAACAATGGAATAACTGCTATTCGCAGTCATGTTTCACTGATCCTTATTTGAAATTATAATCGCCTCAAAGACATAAATATCCGCATCGCGCCAACCATCCCACCCCATGTGTGCTTTATCTTTGGCGCAATGTCCCAAATATTCCTCTACCGTCCATCCTGTTTTTACAGCTACTTGCGGTAAAAAAACACCGTGCCGTTCATCCTTCTCAACATAGATCCCATGTTTCCCCAGAATAATTTCATCTATGGACTTAATTTTACGATGTGGGGTCAATACCGAAATTTCGTACCGCAGATTCGGGAACTCCTCTTTTTTTATGGGTTCGAACCGCTGGTCACGGGTAGCGGCTGCATAAGCCATCTCTTTGATTATATGTCCTAATGGTGATGATGAACCAAACCGGCCGAGACACCCTCGGAGCTTATTCTCGTTATAGATGGAGACAAAAGCTCCGGCCTGCGTTTGTTTTAAAACGGATATTGTATCATCAACTGGCTTTTGTTCAAGTCCAAAACAATCCCGCAACTCATTCTCAACTAAACACAATATCGTCTCTTTATCACTATCCGATAGTTGAAATGAATCAGACTGTAAGTCCCGTATGGCAATGGCATGATACCCCACCACCCCATTTTTATCACCCAGACTAACATCCCCTGAATTACGATATACCAAGTGTTCAAAACTCACGTTAGATTGTTCTGCGGTAATGTAAAGCAGTGTTATTACAGATGTCCATCCGCACAAGCCAGTCACCAAACCTTCCGGTGCACTTTCCTTCAAATCTTGCAACCTCTCTGATAGAAGCAGCGGGTCGTTTTTTAAAATCACCTCTGCGGTTAGATGATCTTCCTTCACGGCATCATCATATCCCGGATAATGCGAGAAATCAGTACTAATCACAAATAAATTACCTGGCTGAAAGTATGGTTTCAAAACATTGGCAACGGATCGACATTCATTAATATCATGCGTCCCTAATATTATAGGAATAATTTTAAACCCAGCTCCCAATTGAACCTGCAAAAAGGGCAATTGCACCTCCAGACAGTGTTCAGCATTATGTGCCTCTTCCCGGAAATTTATGAATTGACTTTCATTTATTAACTGCCGGGTGATATCATTATTTATTTCAACTTCTCCCAAGGGCGTTTGGTAATGCCCTTTTTCATAAACCGAGGCGCCCTCAAACGCCACCCGATGACTGGATCCCACCAAAAACACATTTTTTATTTGACATTCAGAACCCAACTGTTTGTATGCCGCGGCCGCCACTTCACCTGAAAACACATATCCTGCATGTGGTACAATTAATGCCAAAACCCGATTGGTCTGATCCGATAAAGGTGCAGTGTCAATCATATTGCGCACCTGTTCACCCAACACCACCTTATTTCCTTCATAAAATCGACCCGCTACAACAGGTTTACGTATAAAGAACTCTTCCATTTGCCTATCCATTAAAATTCTTCCACTTCAATATCCCGCCTCTTTTCTCAAAATAATTGAGAATACATACCCCTCAACTATTAAGTATCCTCCTTCCTGCTTTATAAAGTTACAATATTTTTGCCCCATGGATGATTTTTTTTACAACAATTAATTCACCTCACTACAAACTCATTAAGCCCCATCCAGTCTACCTTTGGTGAATATTTAATGCATTTTTTTTCATCCACAATTTGCATTAAAAGAAAAAGCCTCTATCTTTGCAGCGCAATTGAGAAAAACAATGACGACTCAGTAGCTCAGCTGGTAGAGCACATCCCTTTTAAGGATGGGGTCCAGGGTTCGAACCCCTGCTGAGTCACCACTAAAAAGCTTCGGATTTTCCGAAGCTTTTTTAGTTATATCACCTCCCAATTATATGGATTTTGGATCTGGATTTTCCTTTATTACTATAAACTCCAAAATCTACCCCAATATGTTTTTTGTATATATTCTCTTTAGTAGTAGAATAGACCATTATTATGTAGGCTACACCAATAACTTGGAGAGAAGAATTAGTGAACACAATCGAAAAAAAGGAAAATATACCGATAGAGGCATTCCTTGGTGCATAGTTCACACAGAAAAATATGTATCTAAAAAAGAAGCTGAATTGAGAGAAAAATTCATCAAGAATAAAAAATCAAGAGCATTTATTCAACAACTTATCTGTAGCGAACAGTAGAGCATCCCACCTTGCGGGAGTGGTCCAGGGTTCGAATCCCCATGGGCTGCGAAGTCCCGCATGGCGGGAAGTCACCACTAAAAAGCTTCGGATTTTCCGAAGCTTTTTTAGTTATATCACCTCCCAATTATATGGATTTTGGATCTGGATTTTCCTTTATTACTATAAACTCCAAAATCTACCCCAATATGTTTTTTGTATATATTCTCTTTAGTAGTAGAATAGACCATTATTATGTAGGCTACACCAATAACTTGGAGAGAAGAATTAGTGAACACAATCGAAAAAAAGGAAAATATACCGATAGAGGCATTCCTTGGTGCATAGTTCACACAGAAAAATATGTATCTAAAAAAGAAGCTGAATTGAGAGAAAAATTCATCAAGAATAAAAAATCAAGAGCATTTATTCAACAACTTATCTGTAGCGAGCAGTAGAGCATCCCACCTTGCGGGAGTGGTCAAGAGTTCGAATCCCCATGGGCTGCGAAGTCACCACTAAAAAAGCT
>JAEINY010000323.1 GCA_016342595.1 Marinilabiliaceae bacterium | reverse complement strand
TCGGCTAAAGTTCTTTCTATTTCAAAGGATTGACCAAGAACTGAGATCTTATCCCCAACCTTCAGTTGCTTGCTTTTAGCCAATTCATATCCTACATATACTTTTAGGGGTTCGATGGCAAAAATCATCTTTGACTTCTTCTTATCACCAACTTCCAGTTCATCAGGTGAAATTCCGGTAAGAATGACTTCTATATTCTCCCATATTATTTTTTTATGCAAGGTAGAAGTCAGGTGTGCATAGTAAATGGAGTTTTCATCCACCAGCTTATTCACATAACTTTCAGGCATGGTACGATCAGAATACCCTGAAATCCAAAACTGGTTCATATCTGTTTCCTGAGGTACAATACGCAGATTAAATCCCATATCGCGTGTTAATCGACGGGTCTCATTTTGTGAATTTTTAGTCATGGTAATAAAAACGACCGTCAATGCCATTGCCGCCACAACACCCAATATGGCTAATAGAAAATTAAACTTTCGATACCTTATTTCTTTTAAAAACTGCATGGTTATTTAGATTTGAGTATCAAGATTATAGTAGTGAGATTACAATTTAACATTAACACCTAGCGAAACCATTCGTCCAAAATCGGGAAATCCGGGTACGGTTTGAAAGGCTTCATCAAACAGATTTTTCACCTCTGTAAAAAATCGCATGTTATTCGTTTTACCCAAGGTGTATCCAGCTGTCAAATCAACCGAATAAAAATCGCCCAATGGTGCCTTCCCAAACTCTTTCAGATAACTTTTACTCACAAACCGGTCATTTTTAAAAGCACCGGTATAATTTACATACAAATTACCATCGAATTTGGATTTCAGAACATTTATACCCGCATTTGCAATAAATTCAGGTATTTCATCATCACGCACCCAGTCGCTGGCACCGTTCGTCTCCCCCTTCATTGCTGTGGCATTAGCGAAACCTGATAACCATGATCCGGCCAAAGGCATACGAGCATCCAGCTCCACTCCATAATTACGTTTATCCACATTGGTATACAACTCAATGATGTCACCATTATCCAACTCAATAGTAGATCCACTGAATTCAATGGCCTCCTTACGATTAATCATAAAAGCAGTCAATTTAATCTGCCCGGTATTATTGAACTTCTTACTAAGACCTAAATCAATATTGGTTCTTTTTTCATTGTCCGGCTGCTCTCCTGCTTCATTCAACGCTCCCTTGCGAGGCGTTACAATACCGGTTGCTACATTAGCATGCCACGAAAGAAGGGCATTGGCCGAATAAGTCACGCCGGCTGTGGCTTGCCAAACAGGTGATTGCCATTCATCTTTAATGGGCAACACCTTTTTAAACTTACCACCAGATCCTTCAATACCAAAACCTCCCCACTCTTTATAATACTCTTGTGTCAAACGGAATCCGGCATCCAGCAACCACTTACCCATGCGTTGCTGATCAACAATAACACCCGATAGCGTATGAACATCGGACTTATTGCCATAATAATAACGCTTTCCTTCCGGAGCTACCCAATGGTTATACAACACGCCCAAACGTAACACATTAGTGGATGACAACTTCAGGGCATTAAGCTGATTAATGGTTACCTCATAATCGGTTTCCTTGTATTTGGTCACGTCTCCTGATGACAGGTTTTCATTCTGATATTGCGGATCACGATGGGCAAAATTAATTTGCAATTCACTCGAAAGCTTATCATTTGGCTTATAAGCTAATCGTGATGACACCATAATGGTATTTATCGGATCATACTTCTCTTTACGCTTTCGGAACTTATTGTCAGCTGGCTCAACAGGCTGCACCAGCTGACGCGAACCGCCCAGATAAAACAACTTAAATCCGGCTTCTAACTGATCATTGATTTCCCAATCAAGATTACCATCCACATTAATGATGCGCTCCTGACCATTTCTCCCTTCGGGACCATCCGTTCCGAATAACTGAGCCCCTGCAGAATAATGTAACTTCTCAGTACTATTACCGTGTGTCACACCCGTCTGAAAAGTGTTCATCGACCCATACTTGGCAATCACATTGGTCTCCTGCTCCTGGTACCTTCTGCTGGTCACATCAATAACACCGGACAGAGGAGACAAGCTTTTCAGAATGGCAGAACCGGAGCGTACAATCTCAATGGATTCAATGTTAGCTGCATTCAAAAAATAAGCCGTCTCCTGAAACTCCTTTTGCCATATACCATCCACTGAATACGTTGGATATGGGTATGTTTGCCCGCGTACCGAAAAGAACTGCTTCACCTTACGTCCCCGTGTTTCAGTTAAACCACCCGGCACATATTTCATTCCGTCGATTAATGTAACAGCCCCTTGCTGAACCAAATCAATACGCGATATTTTAGTAGCAGATGTCTCCAGGGAAACAGGCTCCATATTGGGTTTATTCAACAGGCGTTGCTCAGCTCCTTCACCCACAATATCCACCTCTGCAATGCTTTGATTATCGGCTGTTAATGAAATAATGAGCGACTTCATCCCCTTACTCTTAACACTAACACTCTGCTTATAGGTTTTATACCCCACCATTGAAACAACCAGACGGTAATCCCCCTCTGCCACATTATCAATACCAAATTGACCTTTTTCATCGGTTACCGCTCCTTGATTTAAAGGCATTAGCAAAACGTTGGCATCTGCTAGCGGACGGCTATCAGACTTATCAATAACGACACCCGTAACCTTGTACTGAGCCAACATACTTAATGAAACACCAAACAAAACAACAATACAAATGCTGGCTCTTCTTAAAATCTTATTCATCGCAGATACTATATTCCTCATCTTGACAGTTAAAAACAATATTTATAATTACCTCTATTATGCTTACAACAACTTTCTTACCGCTTTCTCTTTCGTTTTTTGGCCAAATACTTAAACTCTATATTTCAATCCCTAAACATAAACCACAAATCAGGCGATGTTTCCATGGGTTTGACTTCACATTTGATTGAACCAACAGATAAGCCGATGGCTCCACCCTTCCTTTTTTTCCTTGTATCCCTAAATAACTTCTCACCCTGGACATCGTTCCTTTGCTGATAAATACCTCCTCACTGATATATGGATTCAAGTCCCAGGAAGTAAAATTCCATTGAGGTGATACCTTCAAATCTGTACGATAGCGAAACCGGGATGGGCCATATTCAAAAAATCGCATTTCGAATCGTTGGCGATTTCTTACATTCCAGCTTCCAAAAGACTTGCTCCCGCTTAATCGCAACATAGGTCGGTTTTCATAAGCCCAGACAGACCCAATTTTATAATACTCCTGACGGTATAGCCCTTCTACCTTTAACCAGTTATTGATTTTATATTTGATCCCACCTTCCACGAACCAATCGTAATTACCCCAATTGGAACTATATAAGTTATTCACCAACACACCAATAGTAAACTTTTTACCAATACCTGAATAAAGATAAGCCTCTTGCCAAACCTCCTGTATACCGATTGATCTTTCCTCTGCCTTTAAGTGATGTGAAATAAGCCAAAAAAAACAAATAACCCACACCAAACTTTTTAACATTAACCTTACTCTCACAAATTATCTTCTTTGTTCTTTAATTATAAAGACCTGCTTTATCATAACCATTTTAAAGCTAGCACACCTTGTTTAAAATTACAATCATTTCTTAAAAGTATAGGTATTATAGCATGATCTTCTGTCAAACAAAATAATCTGGCATCATTTTACTTTTTTCATAGTATCATTTTATTTGACCGTTCTATTTTTCTTTCAATCTGACACTTCTAAATTATACGTCAATTAACAATTTTAACTTTCAAATAATATGACAGCATCAGTAAAGGGAATAATGACTACATTAGGACTTTTAAAAATGGAACGATCACAAATCCAATTTATGAACAGACATATCATTAGCCTCATCCTCTTACTACTCACACTAACAGGTGTAGCGGCTAAAAACAATTGTTTAAATACTAATCCACATTATGTTGTTGTAAATACTCAAAAGCTAAGACATCCAAGCAACCAACTAACCATTGAGTGCTGGATTAAGCCCTATACCATCAACAATTGGGATGCCCCATTAAGCTATATCTCAGACAATGGTCATAATGAATCGGGCTTTGCATTTTCCTATTATAACGACAAGCTTCGTTTTATGCTCAAAACATCCACCATGAGAGGTGATGAGTGGAATTATAATCCTGGAGCAGCCATCGAAATGAACCAGTGGTCACACATCGCAGGAACTTATGACGGGGAGTTTATCAAATTCTATTTGAATGGTGAATTGGTTGATTCCAAACAAGCAACAGGTTCTATTAATTGGGATCATCGTCCTTCTCACATGCACATTGGTGCATTTAAAGATTTTAATGAGGTACATTTATTTGATGGTCAAATTGATGAAGTTCGAATATGGAATACTGCGCGATCTGCATCGGACATCAAACACTACAAGAATCAAAAGATTACCCCTATAGAAGATGGGTTATTAGCGTATTACAATTTTGATAAGCTGGATAAGGGCAGCATCATTATTCCTGACCTATCAAAAAATAAAATGGATGGTCGCTTGAGTATTCCGGCAAATGAGGAAACATTTGCTCACACGGGTGCTATGATCGTGCCTTATGTTACAAAACTAGATCTGGTTTCTTCGTCTTCTTTTCAGGTTAGTTGGGAAACATCTGAAAGTGTTCACAATTACGACTTCTATATTGTTGAGTTAGCAAAAGACCGGTCTTTCAAACAAATTATCACTACTGAAAAATCTTCTGCTAATAACTTCCAATTTAAAGACATCCCCGGAGGTTCTATTTTATACTTGCGGGTTAAAGGTTACTCAAAAGAAATTGGATATACCTCCTACTCCGAAATTAAAGAAATAAATGAATTTCGAACCGGATTGTCCGTCATTATCACATCTCTCATTAACAACCAGGCCCGCACCAACCATAAACCAATTACACACAACTCACTTACATCCGACTACATAGGTCTCCCTAAAAATATCAGGGATGTTAAACTTGATTTCAGGCTTAACAATGAAGTACCGGAGAACATCCGATCGGGAAAGATAACCATTGAAGGTCCTTCCAAAACCTACCAGTCCGCCTTTTCCAAAAGTTCTGACATCACCCTTTTTAATCTGGATCCAGGTAACTACAAGGTAGAGATAGAATGGGGTTCTATTGATCAAAAAGAAGCGCTGAAGACAAGCTTTCAGATGGAGATCAAACCTAACTTTTTCCAACAAGGCTACCTCCAGATCATTTTTATTTTGTTACTGTGCTTTGCTACTTACATATTTTCAAAAAGTTATACCATTATAAAAAAACAAACACTGGTTAATATTAAGAAACAATTGTCTCCAAAGAACACTACTCTGGAATGGATAGAACCGGATGTATTAGAAAAGAAAGCGCTGATTATTAAAGAATGCATTACCAATAACAAATTGTACCTGGATCCTAAGTTTAACTTAAAAGCTTTGGCAGACAGGGTTGATATCCCACATTATCATGTCTCTAAAATACTCAATGATTATTTCAGATCGAATTTCAATGATTTTATCAATGAATTTAGAGTGAGTGAGTTTGTCAGACTCTTAAACGAAAGTGATAACAGTAACATCAAGAATAGCGCATTAGCTTATCAATGTGGTTTCTACTCCGAATCGACCTTTTTCAGAGCGTTTAA
>JAEINY010000322.1 GCA_016342595.1 Marinilabiliaceae bacterium | reverse complement strand
ATTAAAGAATATTGTGAAGAAAATAATATTCAGTACTTGACTACATTAGATTTTTTAAATACAGCCTACGAAAAGGGGCTATTGAATGAAGCTGATTGTGACTACTTTATTTATAATGTCAAATCTCAAGGAAGTAAACTACCTGTTGATTCAATTAAAGAATTTCGCAACTTATGATTAGGTGTGATAGCTTTAATTAAGGAGAGCTCTAATCAAAAAACAAATACATCCCCACCCAAAAGACGGAAGCCACCTTTTTTTTTAACACCCTTCCACCGGCCAATGGCGGTCAAAAACGCGTTTTTTTTAGTTTCTTTGTGTCACACTTGGAAATTGTGTCGGAATAAGCTGATTGTATTTGCTTTTTCTCAGAAACATTACTTCGAGAAATTAAATGATGGTAACAGAATAGGTGAAATCCCTGAATTAGTCGTTAGGGTATTAACAAAACTTCTTAAGAAAGGAAATGCAATCGCAGGGGAATTTGATTTTACAAAATGAGAATCTCTAAATTCGTGTGTCATTGGAGATTCAGTTTCAAATAAAGCGGAAGCAATAATTTTAATTTCTAAATCATTGCTTTCTTTTGAGGAAATATCTAATTTAAATGTAATAACATAATTTCTATCGTCATCCTCTCTAAAACCGGTTGAAACATTTAGCTGTATAGAGACATCCTTAGCAATATCTTCATCATGGTGACTATTTATTTTACATTCCGTAGATGAAACGTAAAATTTCACTAATCTTATTGCATTTTGAATGTTTGGTGTTTCAATACTCATAAATTAAGCTGCATCAGGATATACTTCCTGCGTTTGATTACTAACTTCAATACTTACTACAATGTCAAAAGACTTAAAATCAAATGCTTTAAAGTTATTCTTATATTTAATGACCTCCGGTTTGCATTCTGAATAATTTTGAGGAGTAAATTCTTTTTCACACAAAAATTCCTCATGAATATCCTTATAGAAATAAGAATATTCTTCATCTAAATTACTTAAGTACTCAGCATAGGAATTAGTATGACCATCAATTTCATCAATGGTTGAAACAATTGACTTTAATTCGTCTTTATCTATATTTTTAATGAGTGTTTTAAACTCGTTTAAAGCTATATCCAATTTGTTCATAACTATCTTATTTTAACGATGTAAAAACAATCTTCTTAGACTGCAAAGGTACATCTTGTTTTGTAATAACACAAATAACCATTTTAGGGTTTATTACTGTGTAATTACCTTTATGAGCTACAAATTTCGTTCTAAATTGCTCCTTGTATTTATTGTGATTCAATAAATCAATTGCTCTAATCATTTTAAAAGGAAATATCTTTTCATTTTTTGTCGTTAGTATTTTTAGAAATTCTATACACTGACAGATACTCCAATTTTCTTTGGTGTCTCCAGTGTGTTCTTCATAAATTCTGAACAATTCCATAAAGTACTTCTGATGACTTCTATTGCCCACCAAATCCAGACAATTATCACTATTAATTTCAAAATCAAATTCAAAAACATGAAAATCATTATTGTAATGGAATTTGCCCCAACTCTTTGCTAGTTCAATATTGTCATCCCAGAAATAATAGCCAGAACCTAAGAATTGATATTTTTCCTCATTAACATTGTGCTCTGCGTAAAAAGGAACATTACTTATCACGTAATCAATTCCACCTTCCTTTTTACATGTATGATGAGCAATCGTCTTCATTGATTTAAATTCCTGTAAGACAAATATATAATTTAAATTGTAATAACAGTGATAAATGAACAGGCTACAACACGTTGAAAAAACTTTAATCAAAAAACCAGTATATCCCACAAAAAAAACGGAAGCCACCTTTTTTTAACACCCTTCCACCGGCTAATGGCGGTCAAAAACGCGTTTTTTTTAGTTTCTTTGTGTCACACTTAGAAATTGTGTCGGAATAAGCTGATTGTATTTGTGTGTTTTTTAAAAAAAAGAATTACCCGGAGAGCGCAAAGTGTAGGAAAAGAAAACGGTCACAGAGCCTTTAAAATTTAAGATAGAAAATTATTAGACGTAAGGGGATAACTTTTACTAGCATGTTGTTCAAAGTAACATCCCACTTGTGGCTTCAATTAATAATTAAACATTAATCCCGATAGCTATCGGGATTGATTTAGTGCCTTACTAATGAAAATACTCTGTGCCCTTATTGTTATTGCTTTTTCTCCGAAACTCTGTGTAACAATTTGATGAATTATCAAAACTTGTTATTGAATAACACAGCACTAAAATCGTCAGTTTATTTTGTAACGAAGACTTAGCATTATCATGGCAATACATAGTACACATCGGTCACAACAATTCAGGATACTTGGCTTTCTGGCCCTGCTGCTGGCACCTTTTTTACCGGGCTGTCAGCACAAAACCGTCCAAACAGCTTTCTACCATTGGGAGCAGAGCCTGGAGCTGGCCCCATCGGAGCTGGAGCTACTGACGGAGACGCAGACCTCAGATCTCTACCTGCGTATTTTCGATATTGACTACAAAGACAAAAGCCAGGCACCCGGTTTCCTGTCCACCCTGTCGGTGCAGGAGATACCACCGGCGCACCTGAACATCATCCCCTGCATTTACATTACCAACCGCAGTTTTAAAAATGTGGATTATATACTCACGGATTCCCTGGCCAAAAGAACGGCCACCACAGTCAGGCATCTTCAAAAAAAGAGTGGATTAGCCTTTGGTAAGGAGATACAGCTGGATTGTGACTGGACGCCCGGCACCCGTAAGCATTACTTTGCCTTTTTAAAGCAACTGCGCAGCTACCTGCCGCAATTTGAAGTGCTGTCGGCCACCATTCGTCTGCACCAGTTTAAGTATCCGGGCAAAACCGGCATTCCACCGGTGGACAGAGGCAGTCTCATGGTGTATAACATGGGTGATTTTAAGGATCCTGAGGCGAAAAATGCCATCTATGATAATGACATACTCAAACAGTATTTAAACGTGAAGGACGCCTATCCCCTCCCCCTGGATGTGGCCATGCCCACCTTCAACTGGGCACTGGTCTTTCGCTTTGGCAAAGCGGTGAAAATCATTCACCATCCCCGGGTAGAGGAGCTACAGGCACAGCCGGATCAGTTCGCTCCCCTGGCAGACAGGCGTTTTAAAGTATTGAAAAACGGCTACTGGCAAGGTCTCTACCTCTACAAAGGCGATGTGTTACGCATTGACCGCATTGCCCCGGTGGAGCTTGCAGAAGGGCTGCAACTCATCCGTCGAAACGGCTTGATTCAACCGGATAAAATCATCTATTACCACCTAAGCGAAAACATCACACAACTATACACCTATGAAGATTTTAAAAGTTTTACTACTGGCTTTCATTAGCTTTTCATCCCTTCAGCAAATCCACGCCTGTGGTGGCTGGGAGGATTACGACACGTACTATCGCTTATTTAACCCGGGTTACATGGTGCCCGGCAATGAGTTTGGCCCCATCACCTATTCCGATGAACCCTGGTCGAACATAAACAGTTGGTTTTCTTTTGCAGCCCAGCATGAAGATAACATCACCTGCTGGAAACACTATTTCCCGGTTTCCTTTCCGGAAAAAGCGATTAAAGACTTCATCTATCAAAGCAGTGAGGATGAGTTGCTGGCTGCGCTCAACAACGGGACAACCGGCACCAATGAAGTACTGAACTGGAGTCGCAATAATGACCGAAAGGTGCTGGAATACCTCATCTTTGCCAAACAGTGTGAAGGTCCGTGTAATCCCGAACAGAGCTACTACTGGCAGGAAGAAGAGGAGACAGATCCGGCGATCATCCAAAACCTGATCACCAAAGGGAAGTCCTTTTACACAAAGTGCAACAACTTATTCCTGAAGGAGCGCTATGCCTTTCAGTTGGTGAAGCTCATGCGCCATGGCGAACAATACGATCAATGCCTGGCATTCTGGGAAAGTGCGTTTCCTGCGTCGCCCCAATCCATGATGGACTACTGGGCGCTGGATCACATTGCCGGCATACAACTACAACAAGGTCAAGAAACCGACGGATGGAAAAAATTCCTGGAGGTATTTCAAAATTGTCCCAGCAAACGCTACTCGGCCTATTACAGCATCAAGATACAGAGCGATGAGCAATGGGAGGCACTCTTGAATGCCTGTGACAACGATCAGCAGAAAGAAACGATGTACTTCATGCGGGCATCACACCTGGGCAGTCTGGCCCTGGCGGATATCCAATCCATTTATGCCATCAATCCCAATTCGGTGTACCTGCCGGCTTTAATCAGTCGTGAGATCAATAAAATGGAATCCATCCTGCTTCAAAACAGTGCCGAAGAGAATGTGTATTACCAACTCTACTTCAACCAAAACAACATCAATGAAGAGCTGACGACTTATGTGTCGGAGTTTCAACAATTCATGAATCAGGTGTTGGCGGATAACACCATCACCAATGCCGACTTCTGGCGCATCAGCAATGCGTTTACCTGTTTCCTGATTCAACAACCTGATGAAGCCCATCAGCACCTGGCGGCCCTCTCTAATTCGGTTTCGAAAGATTTTGCCAGTCAGGTTACTATCATTGAGAACCTGTTGCTACTGACCGATGCGGATAAAACACCGGTTCAACGTCAAAATGAACTGGCCGAGAACTGGATCGTTGAAGTAAAAGATTTTGCTTTTCTCTTCATGTCTCATCCTGACAATCAATTACCCTTTCCCTTGAACCAGGACGAGCGCATGTATCAACTGCGCAATCACCTGAACACGGCAAAACTGGAAGCCCTGGTGGATCTGACAGAAAATTACGAGCAACTGAGTTGGTTTGCCAATTACATCCTCGAGAATCACTACCTGCATACCAGTAACGAGGAGGGACAGGCTTTGAACCTGGATATTCTGAATGAGATGTTGGGTACGGCCTACCTGGCCGATGATAAAACGGAACGGGCCATTGCCGCCTTTTCTCGCTTGAGTGACGGTTTTAAGGCCAGCAATGAAAATTTTAATCTGGGTTTTAATCCTTTTAATTACCTGGTGAATGACATCAACCGCAGCTCACTGAATCCCACTTCATACAGCAAGTTGAAATTTGCACAAACACTGCACGCCATTCGACAGACCATTGATGCAGGCACAGCGACGGCAATGGACTATTACCTGTTGGGGAATGCCAGTTACAACACCACCTACTTTGGATATGTCTGGAATGCCAAAGCCTATTACAGATCAGGAAGCTGCTACACCGGTGTTTTCGACTGCTCCATGGCCCACAATTACTTCCTGCAGGCAGCCAATGCAACGGATGATCGGGAAATGCAAGCCAAGTGTTACTATCTGGCGGCTAAAGCCAATCAGAACCTCTACCTCCGCGACTACACCAATAGCGAGTGGTTTTGGAAGGTTTCCATCGAAGAAGATGAATTAAGAAGTAAAGGATACCGGGCGGAGTTTGAGACGCTAAAAGAAGATTACAGCGATACGAAGTTTTACAGTCGCATTATTGAAGAGTGTAAGTACTTTGATTTTTATGTGAATTAAAATTCGTTTTTTATCTGAGCATGAGGCTCTCTCAAAAAGGCCTTAAATAGCCACGAAGACACAATCCCGATAAGTATCGGGTCACAAAGAATTCACTAAGATTTGATTCGAAAAAGCTCGATTCTTAGTGAATTCTTCGTGCTTTTGTGTCTTTGTGGCGCCCCCCTTATTCTGCTTATTCTTGCGACA
>JAEINY010000321.1 GCA_016342595.1 Marinilabiliaceae bacterium | reverse complement strand
TGCTGCTCAGTTCCTTCAATGGCAATGCCCGGATAATTTTCCTGATCGAAACCGGTATCATGAAGTTGCATCAGGCGACGATCCCAAATAACCAGGTTTTTTCGGGGAATACCAGCATTCTCCAGTTGTTTAACAATGGATTTAACAACAGCGTGGCTGGTGGTCAGTAGTTTTCCAGCTACGGGGTTGACCTTTAAGCCAATTCGATCATTGAGGTCCACAAACTGAAGCCAGGCAGCGTTAAGAGAACTGGCTCCAGTCAACTCCAGCATTGCTTTTTCCAACATTTGGTAAGCAGCTTCTTCATTCGGCTGATTATCTACCACACAATTGGCGTGATTTACCTGAACTACTTGTCCGGGATATTTTCCGGGGAGCGATTGTTCTGTCCTGGGGTATTTTAATGCTTCGTCAATATTAGTGGCTGGTTTTTCATCGGTAGTCGATTGAAAAGGGGCGGCAATCAATGGTTGCTGACTAGCAGCGATACCAGCCCCTGCCACAGATGCAATTTTAAAAAAAGACCGTCTGTTAAGGTTTGTCTGACTCATTTTTTCTGGGTTTTGTTATGTATGGCAAGATAATTAAAAATCAGGTGATTTACATTTTTGATTATTGGAAAGGATCTTTCAAATTGTTTACACATTTAAATGTATTGCCTGATTGTTAGGGCATACCTATAAAGGTAATGTAGCTGCATGAATGAAATCAAAAATTATAAAATATTGAACTTCAAAGTAAAACTCGATTAGTAATCGTTTTATATGATTAATAATATTATAAAATCAAGAGAGAACATCAGTATAGACCATGCAAACAGTCTTTTTTTGATTCCAGATTCACCCTCTGACGTTTTTCAGCCTACTTGTTTGTTATCAAGTAGCTGAATTGTAATTGCTAGTGAATGGAAATAAAAAAAAACATGTTTTTCCATAGGGTAAAAATGAAGTTGAGCGTAATATTATTGTTACAACATTTATAACCTCACAAAAAAAAATTATTAAAAGATGAAAGATTTATTAAAAGTACTATCGTTTGTATTAATTTGTTCAGTAGTAACCGTTGCTTGTGAAAAGGACGATGATGATAATAAACCAGTTAAATTAACATCCATTGCTTATTCACCAAACAAGACAGAAGTAAAAGTAGCTGCGGCGTTTACCAGTGTCAAGTTAAAATTAACGCCTTCAAATTCAAAAGCGTCTTATACGATTAAATCAATTACTAAAGACACAAAATCATTTACTGACTCCAAGAAGCAGATTAAAATTGTTACCTCAGATGGCAAATTAAGCGCAGCAAAATCTAACACGCTTGTAGCTGGTGTGTATAAAATAACAGTGGAAGCAGTAGATAAGGGTGACAAGAAAAATAAGAAGACTACTACTTACACCCTAACTATTAAAAAATAACGGGTAATACAATGATCATCATTAGATGATAATCAAAACTTTAAAGCCCGTCAATTGCGATTTGTCATATTGATTGGGCTTTAATCTTTTTCAAAATAGACTACTTTTGCGGCCTTAATGCTTATTTACCAAAGGCAATTATTTGAAGAACATGAGCATAGTTGAATTATTCAGCAAAAATGGAATTAATAAAGGTGAGTTTAAACAGCTATTTAATAGCAAGTTTGAATCATTAAAACTTTATGTCTATTATAAATGCGGTGACGAAAGCCTTGCCTCTGATATCACACAGGATGTTTTTATGAAAATTTGGGAAAATCGAAAAAGTATCCGTAAATCAACGGTTACTTCTCTTTTATATACGATGGCCAATAATTTATTCATTAGTGAATACCGACGTAATAAAAGGGACATTAAATTACAGGTAAAAGATGAAATGGAAGAAACGCAATATTCGGCTGAGGAAATGTATGTGTATTTAGAAACGAAAAAGAGATATGAAAACACCCTCAACACTATGCCATGTGAAGCCAGGGAAGTATTTTTGATGAGTAGAATAGAAGAATTGAAATACCGGGAGATAGCTGATCGTTTACAGATTAGCATAAAAACGGTGGAAAAACGAATGAGCATTGCTTTGGGGTGTTTGAGGCAGGAACTGAGATCTGTAGTTTAGTTTTTTATTATATGAAGCTGTAACAGAGTATATGAAACGAAAATTTAATTTTAATTATCCATATTTTTACTCACTGTTAGATTATTCTATTTATGTGGGCTTTATATATGATATTTATTAGCAAATAAAAGGCTTATGAAATTAAATATCGATAAAAAACAACAAGATAACGAGTTCGATGAATTCTTTCATCAACATACGGTTAAATTCCAAGTTAGCAATGACAAAGAATGGGCTCGGTTGCAAAACTCTATAAAGGAACCATTAATGTGGAAGTCAGTTGTTTTTCGTTATGCGGCCAGCTTTCTGATATTTGTAAGTTCAGTCTTATTTGTAGGACTATATTCCACATCAGTCACTTGTCCTAAAGGCCAACGGATGGCATATACATTACCCGACGGCTCTAATATTCAGCTCAACGCCGATACGAAAATTAGCTATCACCCAATTTGGTGGTATCTGAATCGACAGGTAGAACTTGATGGAGAAGCTTTTTTTAAAGTGAAAAAAGGCAGTCAGTTTACAGTTTTTTCCAGCCAAGGACAAACAACGGTGTTAGGAACAAGCTTTAATATTTTTGCACGTAACAACAATTATCGGGTAACCTGCATTAGTGGTAAAGTAGCAGTCAATACTATTGGAATAGATTATACTTTAATTACCGGTCAATCAGTTAAAGCTGATATTCATACAGGTAAAGGAAATCAAGAATCTGGTGGGCTAATTAAACATATGCCCTGGTTAAAACATCAGCTTATATTTAATCGTGCACCCCTCGAAGAAGTATTGGCTTCACTGGAGCGACAGTATAATATCAGCATTAACAGCAATCTTAATCAGCAACACCTCTATTCTGGGAATCTCAAACTGGATAACGGCATTCAGGACAACCTGAATGCCATTTGCACAACTTTTGACCTGAAATACAAGCTCATTGATTCATCAGGTATCTATTCTGTACATCAATAAAATACTGAATGAAGATATTCACATTTCTAATAATCCTATTGCTATTAAATATCCCGGACTTACACAGTCAAACCATACAAATTGAATCAGATAAGCCGCTCAACAAGATACTTAATGAGTTAATCATATATTACGACATAAATCTTTCGTTTGACGACGATTATACTTCAGAAGTATTATTGAAGGCTCACCCTCCCTTTCAATCACTCAATACCTTCTTTGCCTACCTTGAATATAATCATCCTATTAAAATAGATACCATTGGCAATAATATAGTCGTACATAAAAAGCATACAAGAGTCATAAATCGCGAATACCTTTTCAGAGGAAAGATTTATGATGCAACAACCGGATGTGGTTTACCGCATTCGGAATTACTCTTTAATGGCTACCCTACTATCAGTGCCGCCAATGGACAATTTACTTATAAGTCTGATATCGATTCGCTTGTTAATTGTTCTGTGCGACACTTGGGGTACCATGTTCTGGATACTGTGATAATGGTTGGTAGCGCCATTAATTTAGCTCTTCATCTTAACCCGGTTTCGATTAACGATGTTATCATTACGAAAAATCGCTTGTCAACTCATAATGCCAACCTTGGTGTTGCACCGGGCTTAATCAAGTTAAATCCTGTTTTTACTAAAAAATTACCTGGATACGGCGAAACCAGCCTTTATAGTTTTATGCGCTTGATGCCAGGAATTCTGGCAACGGGTGAGGATCCGGGCGATGTTTCCATCAGAGGAAGCCTCGAAGGACAAAATAAGTATATTTTTAACCACTACAGGGTTTATGAACCTTGGTATAAACTAAATGAGATTGGTACCATCAATCCACTACTGATAAAGGGCGTTGAAGTATATAAAGGTGGTTATGATGCGTCTAAAGGTGAGAATATAGGCGGTCTGGTAAAATTCACCGGATCGGAGAATATTTCCTCTAAAATTCACACCTCAATTTTTGTCAACAATTTTATTGTAAATGGAAAACTGGAAATGCCATTGTCGGATAAATTATCATTTGTGCTGGCCGGCCGAAAGAATATTTCAAATAAGATTAATAAAAATGATGACGATGAGAACCTGGTGTTATCGGTTGATGAAAGCGGCACTGAGTATTATTCAATTAGCACCGAACCTGAATATGAACTGATAGATGGTAATCTAAAATTTAACTATAAAGTTAATGAGCAAAACCAGTTCTCATTAGCTGCTTTTGGTTCAATTGATAATATCTCACTGGTCCAACAAAGCACAACTGAAGAATTTTTACTTAATAATTATGAAAGTAATCAAAACAAACAACAGGCTTCATCCTTGAGTTATCTACACACGGGTAAAAAGGGGGATGCACTTTCAATGTCAATATCTTATTCGGGTGTAAAAAATGAAAAAAGAGTTAGTAATGACTACCTTTCGTACGTTGATTACCTGGAAGCAGATTCATCATTCACTGATAGGGTTAGTATTTTGGATGAATTCCACTTTCATTTAAAACATCAGATGAACTTGGATAACGGTAGTTATATTGATTGTGGTATAGGGACTACTTATAGCCATGTTAAAAACAATTATCAAACCACGAATTATAGTCACAGACAAAATAATCGTCATCAACTGAGCTACCTGTTTGCCAATTATCATGTTAACATTACACCCAATTTTAATACCAATGTGGGATGTCGAATTAACTACAGCGATGGAGTTAATAAATTCTCCTATGAGCCTCGTTTGCTTCTAAACTATTATTTCAATGATAACTGGAAAATATACGGTTCAACAGGCTTGTACAATCAGTATATTTATAAGACATATAAATATGATGCTTATCAAAATAGTATTTTCCGCTGGACAAGTGCTTCTGAAACTAACGATTACAACTCCTCAACAAACTCTTGCCTGGGAGGACGCTATGCACAGAATGCCTGGACGGTGTCCCTGGAATATTTTTATAAGAGTATATCCACGAACGTTTTGTCGTACAATAACAGTCGCATCTCAAAATTACGCTATACAGGGTGGGATGTACTTGTTAAATATCAAACGGAACGGGTAACAACCTGGTGTTCGGCAACCATTAGTAATTTAAAAGAGAAACGCCCCTCTTACAATTATGATAAAACTTACTCAAAGTCAAGCTATAATATGAATCATGAAATTAAATGGGCCGGCACGTATAGCTTGAATAAATTTACCTTCTCAGCCAATTATATTTATGGTTCAGGTTTTAAACTATGGCACGATGATTATTTCTCTGATCAGAACGATTATAAAAGATTAGATATAGGAACGTTTTATCAGCACAAAATATCAAATGTGTTGCTTGAAACTGGTATTTCTCTGTTGAATGTGTTAAATACTAAAAATCGAAAACTGGATGAGTTTACACGATTTGGTGTCGGTGAGAATGTGATTAGCTATCCGATTTACGGGTTAAAACGAACGCCTACTTTTTATATCAAAATCAGTTTATAGCTTAGTTACTGTATTTACTACGCCGCATTATAAAGTATGTGATAAGGTAGTGAATGCAATTTGAAGGCTTTAGTGAGGAATGAAACCCTTATAAAAATTCAGGTAATCACTCCATCACTTTTGCTTTATGGCAATCATCCTTTATTCAAACAACCGTCCTTGCATAGGTTGGGATTGTACCCGTTCAATACTTTCATTCTCGCCTAAATACCATAAGTATCCTTCAATATTTTTATAACCCAT